>DAIDKC010000055.1 GCA_027451045.1 Holophagaceae bacterium
GTTCAGGGTGAGCAGGGTGGGCTTGTTGATGAGAGAGCGGAGGGTCACGGGCTTGCCCTGCTCGTCCATCAGGACCAGATCCAGGGGAACGGTGTGGCCCAGCTTCTCGCTCACTCCGACCGCCTGGGAGGCCTGATCCGACGCGGCCTGGGCGCGGGCGGCATTGGGGATCGCCAGCAGAAGGGCCAGGCTCGCGGCGGCGAAAGCGCGTTTCAGGAACAGGGGCATGGGTTCCTCCTCATTTCGAGTGGGCCGACAGGGCGGTCTCGAGGGCCTTCCAGCGTCCCGGTCCGTAGGTGGCGACGGCGGGGGCGAAGCCGTTGAAAGGTACGCCTGCGGCAATGGCCTGGGGCAGGGACGAGGCCGCGTCCGGCCCGTGGGGCAGGCCGGCGAGCGTCTGGGCGGCGCGGGCGGGATCCGTGATGGCCGCCCTCAGGATGGGATCCGTGGTGGCCCCGGGGATGGCCGGCGCAGGAAGGAAGGCAGTCTCCATCTCCCGTTCGGCGAAGGCCACCGGCACCTTGGCTGGGATCACCTCGCCGGCGCTGGCGAAATGCTGGGCCAGGGCCTTCAGGGCGGCCGGATCCTCGGGTCCATGGTTGAAGGCGCCGAAGGACTGGACCACATGCACCAGGGCCATGCGATCCCGCCGGCTGAGGTAGCTGAACGACACCATGCCCGAGCCCTTCACGCCCTCCCGCAAGGTCTTGTAGATGTCCTCGATGCGGTAGCCGTTGACCCATCCCGCAGGCTGGGTGAAATTGCGGGGCGGGGGTTTGAGCCCTTCCCCGCCCGGCCCGTCGCCCCGTCCCTCAGGCCCGTGGCATGCCGCGCAGGTCTGGGCGAAGAGGGCTCGGCCCCGGGCCATGAGCGCTGGATTGGGGGTCATCACGGTGCTCGGATCCATGGGCGGGAGGACCTGCTGGAGGGTGGGCGGATAGTCGGTGGGATCCAGCCAGCCTGTATCGCCCTGCGGTGACTGGAGGTCCGAGGGCCTGGGGCGGTTGACGTTCCGGGTGCCGGGGATCACCAGAAAGCCGAAGAGGGCCATGATGGCGATGAAGAGTGCCACCACCAGCAAGGCGGAAAGCAGCCGCTTGAGTTCGGAGGGGGATACGTACTGCTCGATCATAGGCGGAACTCCAGACCCTCCTGGAGGAAGGGATCCCCGACGGGCATGTCCTCGCCCTTCTGCAGAGCGCCCCGCACCCAGAGGAGGGCAAGGCTCAGGAAGCACAGGGCGAAGCCCACCTCGGGCCATCCGAGGCGGGGACCTCCCCCCAGGGCCGGGAAGATGAGCCAGTACATGTCCAGGACATGGGCGGCCAGCATCAGGACTGCGACCCTGCGGAGGCGGGCGCCGTCGCCCTTGGCATCCCGTGTGATCAGGGCGAAGAAGGGCATCACGAAGTGCAGCACGGCGAGCAGGATGGTCACGGCATGCCAGCCGCCGGCAAGCCTGGCCTGGAAGTACACCACCTCGTCGGGCAGGTTGGCGTACCACATCAACAGGTACTGCGCGAAGCCGATGTAGGACCAGAACACCGTGAAGGCGAAGAGGAACCCGCCCAGGTTGTAGAGGTGGTCCCGGCGTACCCCTTCGAGCCGGCCCTGGGCCTTGAGGTGGAGCACGGCCAGGGAGGTCGCCGCCAGCCCCCCGAGGAAGGCCCCGGCGAAGAGGTAAACGCCGAAGATGTCGCTGTACCAGGCGGGGGTGAGGGCCGAGATCCAGTCGAAGGCTACCAGGGTGATCGAGAGGGCGAACATGGCCATGAAGGCCGGGGCGAACTTCCGGGCGCGGACATTGAAGGCCGGGTCCCGGGTGGCGTCCTGCCTCAGGGAGCCGCCCACCAGCACCGCCAGCCCCGTGAGCACCAGCCCGAAGACGACCAGGGCCCGGAGGGAGACGAAGGGGATGCTGAGCCAGAAGGCCTTGCCTGCGAGCTGGGGGTCGTGGAGGGCGGCAGGCCGCGTGCCCGGGAAGAGCACAGGCAGGGCGGCGAAGGCGACGAGCCCCATGAGGCAGGCCGGGATGAGCAGCGTGGCGAGCCGCTCGGGAACGCGGCGTACCGGGACGCTCCACTTGGCGTTGACCAGGTGCTCGAGGGCCACGAGGAAGAGCGACCCGAGGGCCACGGTGAAGAAGAGGATGAACCAGAGCAGCCAGTTGGCCCAGAAGCGCGACGGGGGGACCTCCCGGTAGGCGGCGGCGACGGCGAGGACGCCCAGGAGCAGCGTCCCCCGGAGCAGGGTGGGGGTTCGGTCGGACTGTCTCATCGGGCCCCGGCCTCCTTGGCTTCCGCGTCCGTGGCGTTCTGGGCGCGCTGGAGGGCGCGCACGTAGTAGACGATGGCCCAGCGCTGGTCCACCGTCAGGTCGGCCGCATGGGAGGGCATGGCGTTCTTGCCCATGGTGATGACCCAGAAGATCTTCCCGTCAGGGAAGTCCCTGACGCGCTGGGCCTGGAGGTCTGCGGGCTTCGCCCCGTAGGCCGAGGTGAGGCTGGGCGTGCCGTCCGCCAGGGGCCCGTGGCAGACCGCGCAGCGGATTTGGAAGAGCCGCCTGCCTTCCGCCAGCACCGCCGGCGTGGGCGCAAGGGGGTTCACCAGGCTGGCGGCCGCGTCCTCGGAGGCGACCCCCAGGGGCAGGTAGCCCCGGGCCACGGTGCCGGGCACCGGCATGCGCATCCCGAAGCCGTCCTTGAAGAAGGCGTCCGGCTTCTGGGCGTCGAGCTTGGGCTGGTCCTCCATGTGCGACATGGGGGGGAGCACGGGGAACAGCTTGACGGCACCGTAGGTCGCCAGGCCGGCGAGGACGCAGGCGATGAAGATGCCGCCCGCGGACCTGAGGAGGTACTCCGCGGTGAAGGCCGGAGTCTCATCCGGAGCCGGGAGGGTTTCGATCCCCGTGGCCCCGGCCGCGGCCAGGGCGGCGCGGGCCGCCTCGGCGTCGAAGCCCTCCCCCTCGGCCTCGATGGAGAGGGCGAAGCGGTCGCGGGTGATGGCCTTGATCGCATCCGAGGCCAGTACCGGATGTCCGAAAAAGGGCAGCTTGTTGAGGAGGATCATCATCCCCAGGCCGGCGGTGAAGGTGGCGAAGAGCACCGTCACCTCGAACATGATCGGGATGAAGGCTTCCCAGGACCAAGGCGCCTTGCCGCCGGTGACCAGAGGGTAGTCCACCGCGCTGACCCAGAACTCGAACCCGAAAGCTGTGATGGCGCCCAGGATGCCCATGACCAGCACCATGCCCCCCAGGGGGGACCGCCGGAGGCCCAGAGCTTCATCTATGCCGTGGATGGGGTAGGGCGTGTAAGCTTCCAGTCGGCCGAGATTCTTGCCCTTCACCTTGGGGATGGCCTCCATCAGGGCATCGGATGTGTCGAACAGGCCCAGGACGGAGGCAACCTTGCCGCTACTCATGGCCGCCTCCACGATGGGGGGGCTGGGCGTTCGGCAGGATTCCCTTCACCTCTGTGGTGGCGATCACCGGGAGCACTCGCGCGAAAAGCAGGACCAGGGTGAAGAAGAGGCCGAAGGATCCCAGCAGAATCCCGAAGTCCACGATGGTGGGCCTGTACACTCGCCAGGCTGAGGGGATGTAGTCCTGGTGAAGGGAAATCACGATGATGCTGAAGCGTTCAAACCACATGCCGACGGTGACGGCCGTGGCCACGAAGAGCATCCAGAAGTAGTGCGTGCGGCACTTGCGGAACCAGAGGATCTGGGGGACGAAGATGTTGCAGGAAATCGTCAGCCAGCCCGCCCAACCATAGGTCCCGGAGATGAAATTGATGAAGTTGTGCTGGAGGTACGCATTCTGGGAATACCAGGCGGTGAAGCCTTCCATGAAGTAGGCGTATCCCATGAGGCACGACATCCCGAGGATGAC
>DAIDKC010000056.1 GCA_027451045.1 Holophagaceae bacterium
CCCGGCCCCGGCGCCCCTCCCGGCCCCGGCCCAGCCCCATGCGGCCATGCCTCCGCCGGCCCCCGCCCCGGCGGCCTCGAAGCCTTCCGACCTCGTGTTCTTCATGACGCCGGTGGCCACGGAGGTCAAACCCAAGGCGCACGTCCAGGTCTCTCTCCTGGTGAGCGGCGGGAAGGGACTGGCCTCAGGCTCGCTGGACCTCTCGATCCCCGCGGGACTCCGCCTGGTGTCCGTCTCCCCCGGCGACTTCGTTACCACGGGGGGCGGCAGCTTCCAGCAGATCCCCGGCAAGGACGGGACGCTCCGGATCGTCTTCCGGCGCAACCCCGGCAGCGTTGACAGCGGCCTATTCGCGACCCTGGACCTCGAGGCCGTGACCCCGGGCAATGCCCCCGTGCTCATCCAGGGCGGCCAGTTCATGGAAGGCAGCACGCCCATCCCGGGCCGCTGGTCCAATGCCCTCGTGACAGTCAAGTGAGACCCAGGAACGGCTTCACCCTCCTCGAACTGCTGGTCACAGCCACGGTCCTGCTCATCCTGGCCTCCGTCACCATCCCGATGGTGAAGAACGGCATCCAGCGGCAGAAGGAGATCGAGCTCCGCCGGGATCTGCGGGAGATGCGGCGCGCCATTGATGCCTACCATCAGGATGCCCTCCAGCAGAAGATCAAGGCGCCCCCGCCCGAGGACAACGACTATCCGGAGAGCCTCGAGGTGCTGGTGGACGGCGTCCCCGCCACGGGGAGCATCCACCGCAAGATCCGCTATCTGCGCCACATCCCAGTGGACCCCTTCACCGGCAAGGCGGAATGGGGACTGCGCAACTCCAACGATGCGCCCGACAGCACCAGCTGGGGCGGCGGGCATGTCTACGACGTGTACAGCCTCGCCCCCGGCAAGGGGATGAACGGCATACCCTACCGCGACTGGTGAGGCCCCCGGCGAGTTCGCCCGTTGCCATTCACCCCGGACCGCGCTAGGCTTGGGGTTCGGCATGACCGGGACCCGCGGGAACCGGAACGGTCTTTCAAGCGGATATGGCGGAATTGGTAGACGCGCTAGTTTCAGGTACTAGTGTTCACAAGACGTGGGGGTTCGAGTCCCTCTATCCGCACCACCATTCGACACGCGCCGAAGGCGACGTGGAGAATAGGGCCGAACGCGACCGAAGGGCGCGTTGCGGTCCGCAGGCTGAGCGCCAGCTAAGCCAAGGATGACGGCCAGCGGCCGTCACCAAGATGAGGTCGAAGCCAGCGCTTCCTTCAGAGGTTTGACAAGGGCATCCGGCCCCAACCGGAATAGACCCCCCAGGCGGCATCGGGGCTGCGGGGCGGGTGACGGGCGATCCCCCGGAAAGGAGCCGACCATGGCCCTGAACGTGGAACAGAAGAAGATCATCATTGACGACTTCAAGCAGCACGAGTCGGATACCGGGTCGCCCGAGGTCCAGGTGGCGCTGCTCACCAAGCGCATCAACGACCTCACCGAGCATTTCAAGACCCACAGCAAGGACTACCACAGCCGCCGCGGCCTCATGATCATGGTCGGCCAGCGCCGCCGCCTGCTCGACTACCTCAAGAAGAAGAGCAAGGAGCGCTACGCCACCCTGATTGACCGCCTCGGCCTCCGCCGGTAGCCCGGCCGCGATCCCAAAACGCCCGCAGATGCGGGCGTTTTTCGTTATGTTCAAGAGCATGGACCTGACGCCCCTGCCCTCTCCGGAGCATCCGAACCCCTACACCACCCTCGACCGGCGGCCCATCTACGATTCGCCCTGGATCCGCGTGCGCGAGGACCGGTTCCGCCACCGCCGCGGCGCGGAGGGACGCTACGCCGTCTGCGGCTTCCACCGCACCGCCTGCGGCGTGCTGGCGCTGGACGAGGAGGACTGCGTGGTCCTGGTGGGCCAGTGGCGGTACCCCCTGGAGATCTACTCCTGGGAGATCCCCGAGGGCGGCGGCGAGCCCGACGAGAGCCCCTTCGAGGCGGTACGCCGGGAACTGGCCGAGGAGGCGGGCCTCCAGGCCGAGGTCTGGGAACCGCTGTGCTTCTTCCATCCGAGCAACTCGTCCACGGAGGAGGAGTCCTTCCTCTTCCTGGCCACGGGCCTCGCGCCGGCGGAAGGGCACCAGCCAGACGACGACGAGGAACTGATGCTCCATCGCGAACCCTTCGCCCAGTGCATCCAGCGCGTCCTGTCCGGCGAGATCACCGACAGCCTCACGGCCATGGCCCTCCTGGCCCTCCAGGCGCGGCGAGCCGGGATGCCGCCGGTCCTCGCACCCGAGCTGGCGGAACGATTCTTCCAGAGGCCCGCCGAGCACCCTTCCGCAGGCAGGGCCCGCTGGCAGCGCCTGGAGATGCCATGATCCTCGCGCTCCACCCCGAGACCCCGCAGCTCCGGCACCTGGAGCGCATCGCCGAACTGCTCCGGAAGGACGGCGTCATTGCCTACCCCACGGATACCCTCTTCGGCCTGGGCTGCCTGGCCTCGCGCAAGAAGGCCGTGGACCGCATTCTCCAGATCAAGGGCCGCGATCCCAAGAAGCCCATGTCCATCCTCTGCGCCGACATGGAGATGCTCTGCCGGTACGCCCGCTACCTGGAATCCCCGACCTTCCGGCTGCTCAAGCAGATGCTGCCCGGCCCCTACACGGTCCTCCTCCCGGCCAGCCGGGAGGTGCCGCGCTACCTCCAGAACAAGCAGGTGGTGGGCCTGCGCATCCCCGACCACCCCTTCTGCCTGGGCCTGACCAAGCTGCTGGGGGAACCCATCATCACCACCAGCGCCAACCTCTCCGGGCAGCCCACGCTGAACACAGCCTGGGAACTCGAGGAGGAACTGGGCCACGCCCTGGACCTGGTGGTGGACTGCGGCCAGCCCCTCGGGGAGGGGAGCACGATCGTGGACCTCAGCGGGGAGGAGCCCGTCCTCGTGCGGCAGGGCGCGGGGTCCTGGCCGCTCTGAAGATTCCCCTCAGTCCACGCGGTAGTGGCAGCCCCGGCTTTCGGGATTCTGCAGGGCGGCGTTGAGGATGAGCCGGGCGCAGATGATGCCGCTGCGGAGCTCCAGGAGTTCCCGGCTCAGGCTGGCCTCATGGTAGAAGCGCTCGATGCGGTGGTTCAGGTAGTGGAGGTCGGCCCGGGCCCGCTCGAGCCGGGCGCCGGTCCGAACGATGCCGGCATAGTTCCAGAGGGTGCTCCGGATGAGGCCCCAGTCCTGCTCGATGAGCAGGGGATCCGGCTCTTCGGGATCCAGGGGTGTCCGCCAGGGCGCGAGATCGCCGCCGTCCGGCGGGAGGGCCCCGGCGGCCTCCCGGACGGCCGCCTCCGCCCCGCGGAAGCCCCAGACGAGGCCCTCCAGCAGGCTCGTGGAGGCCAGGCGGTTGGCGCCGTGGAGCCCCGTGCAGGCCACCTCGCCTGCCGCGAAGAGCCCCGGCAGGCTGGTCCGTCCCTCCAGGTCCACCAGTACGCCCCCACAGAAGTAGTGCGCGGCCGGAACCACCGGGATGGGCTGCCTGGCGGGATCAATCCCCTCCGTCCGGCAGGCGGCCATCACCGTGGGGAAATGGGCTTCCAGGTCCAGCCGTGCTGCCACGGGGGCAAGGTCGAGGTAGGCGCAGGGCTCCCCGCTGGCAGCCATCTCCTGGAAGATGGCCCGGCTCACCACATCCCGGGGCGCCAGCTCCATCTGCTCCGGGGCGTACTTGGCCATGAACCGCTCGCCGCCCCGATTCACCAGGTGGGCGCCCTCGCCCCGCAGGGCCTCGGTGAGGAGCGTCCGCGGCTTCCCCGGCACGTAGAGCGTGGTGGGATGGAACTGGAGATACTCGCAGTTCACGATGCGCGCGCTGGCACGGTAGGCCGCCGCAAGGCCATCCCCCGTGGCCCCCGGCGGGTTCGTGGTGTGCAGGTAGAGGTACCCCAGTCCACCCGTGGCCAGCAGGGTCCGCTTCGCCAGCACCCCCTCCACACCCCCGGTCGCTGGATCGAAGAGGTAGGCGCCATGCACCTGGATCGGTTCGTACACCCGCACGGGGCTGAGGCAATGGTGGGGGCTCGTGATGAGATCCACGAGGCAGAGGTTTTCCCGGAGCTGGATCCCGGGGTGGTTCCTGACAGCCTCGTCGAGGGCCGTCTGGATCGCCAGACCTGTGGCGTCCTTGGCGTGGTAGATACGCCGGGCCCTGTGCGCCGCCTCGGCCGTGGGATCGGGCGATCCGTCCGTGCCCAGATCGAAGGGAACGCCCAGGCGTTCCCAGAGGAAGCTGCGGCAGAGTGCGGGCCCCTGCTCGGCCAGGAGGCGCACCGCCTCCCGCCGGCAGAGACCCGCCCCCGCAGCCTCGATGTCCTCCGCCAGGAGCTCCGGGGAATCGCCCTCCTCCTCCGGGGGCAGGCCGATGACACCGCCCTGGGCCCAGGCGGTGTTGCTCAATCCCAGTTCGTCCTTCGCCACGAGGAGCACGGAAGCGCCCAGATCCGCGGCGCGAAGCGCCGCCGCGCAGCCGGCGATGCCGGCCCCCAGCACCAGGACATCAACAGGTGGATTCATCGCAGCTCCCAGGTGGGACGGTCGAGGGCCCAGAGTTCAGCCGGGTCGGGCTTGCCAGAGGCCGCGCGGAAGACCTCCAGGCGGCGGGCCGTGAGGGCCAGGGCCGCCCCCGCGTCCACCTCGCCCCAGTCCGTCCGGACCCGCCCGCCCAGGGGCTCCAGGCAGGCCACGGCATCGCTCCAGAGCGCGAGTTGGCCCTCCATGTTGTGCATCTGGAGGTGGTGGTAGCCGCCCGCCATGAGGATGAGGCCCCGGAGGCGGTCCGCCAGGTCCGCCCCAGCGCCGTCCCACAGGGGCTCCAGGGCATCGTGGCACTCGTGGAAGAGCCCATGGTTGAAGAGGGAGACCCCGCAGGCCAGGGGGTATCTCGCATCGAGCGGAAGCGGCGTCAGGGCCGCCAGCTGCCAGCCGCTCCGGAGGCTCACCAGGGGACTCCAGGCGCCCCAGGCGGGAGCGGGGCGCCAGCCGGTGGTCCCCGCCTCGGCGGTGTCCGGCCAGGCCTCCCGATGGGCCCGCCATGCGCCCGCCGGGTCGGTCCGCCCCAGGGACGCCAGCATCCGTGCCGCATGCGCCAGGAGCTGGTCCTCCGGAAGCCCCTCGGGGTGGGCCTCCCGCAGCCTGGGCGCCCCTAGGATGGTGGGCCAGACGAGGGCTTCGCGCCCCGCGGGGTCAGCCAGGGCGGCCTCCAGGCGCTCCCGGAGGAAGCGCTGGATCGCCGCGGGCAGCAGGGGCTGCCTCTGCCAGAAGGGGGTCTGGTTGCAGGTCTCGCTCACGGGTCCATCCGCAGGGTGAGGGCGAGACCGCCCCGGTCGTTGGGTTCGGCGGCTTCCCAGGTGCAGCCCGGGATCCGGCCCCGCAGGACGCTCTCCGGGTCGCCCGCCTGGTGTTCCAGGATCCAGCGGGCCACCCTGCCCCGGTAGAACTTGGCGAAGTGGGTGAGGGAGCGCCCGTCGGGGTCGAGGATGGCCAGGGTATGGCGCGGGCGGTCCCAGCCCCTGAGCAGACTGGCGAAGTCGGCGGGGAGCAGTTCCCAGACGGGGCCTTCCGGCAAGGCGGCCAGGGGCCGTCGCAGGCCGTCGCGCCAGTGCGCCTTGAGCCCGGTCAGACCCGCGAGCTTCAGCTTGTAGGGGGGCATCGGCTCATCACCCCGCACCAGGCCCCTCAGGCAGGAGAGGATGTGGACCTGGCGCCAGGCCTCAGGCGACAGGGTGGCGGGATCCAGGGCGCGGAATGCCACGCCCGCATAGCGCGCCAGGGCGGGCAG
>DAIDKC010000057.1 GCA_027451045.1 Holophagaceae bacterium
GCGGCCATGCGCTGGATGAGGAAGGAGGCCGCGCTGGAACCATCGCCGACCACATGGTCCCCGGCCACCAGGACCACCGCATCGGGCCGGTGCTGGTTCAGGGTGGCGACCGCTTTGCCCACTTCCTGGGGTCCCTTGACATCCACGACCATGAGCTTCAGGCCCGGCAGGGAGGCGGCCAGGGCATCCACCGCCCCGCGGCTGCTGGCGGCGTCGCAGACCACGGCCACGGTGCTGCACCGGGGCCAGGCGTGCTTGAGGGTCTTGCCCAGGGCATCGTAATCGCCGGCCCTCAGAGGCAGGGCCAGGAGGATGGCCGCGGACAGAAAGGTCACAAGCTTCATGTTTGCATCTCCATGGGGACATCCGGGGTCCGCCCGGCAGGGCCGCTGCCCTTCCTATCGGAAGGCCCCCGGACGGGCTGAAGCGGAAAATTCGCACCCTCGCCCCCCCTTGCCCCGGAAGGCAGGTAACCTGTGCCGGGCCGTGCCCATCGCCAAGGCGGAGCTCCCATGAACTGGGCCCACGCGCACTTGATCGTCAACCATGTTCCCGTGATGGGAGCGGTTTTCGCCCTGCTGCTGCTGCTCTGGGGGCTGCGGAAGCGGAGCCCTGAAGTCCAGGATGCCGCGCTGGGAGGCTGGGTGCTGACCGCCCTGGCAGCCGGAGCGGCCTACCTCACCGGCAGCTATGCCGGGGATCTGGTCCAGACCCTTCCCGGAGTCGTGGGCGCCCGCATCGCCACCCACGAGGAAGCGGCCCTCCTCGCCCTGATCTCCGCGATCGCCACGGGACTCCTCGCCGCCGTGGGCCTGGTCGTCGGCCACAGGCGCGGAGGGACGCCCCGCTGGTGCACCCTCGGGAGCCTGCTGCTCGGGGTGCTCACCTGCCTCCTCATGGCCCGGGCCGCGAATCTCGGCGGCGAGATCCGCCTGCCGGAGGCGAGGTGGGGCTTCCGGTTCCCCTCCGCGGGCTGAGGAGGGCCGCTGCCGGCCGTGCATCGCCGCCGCCTTGGTGGTAGGCTCCGGCCAGTCCAGGAGGTCGCTTGGTACCGCCATCCGCCAAGAAGGTGTTCGTGCTGGACACGAACGTCCTGCTGCATGATCCCAATTCAATCCTGCACTTCCAGGAGCACGACGTCGTCATCCCCATCGTGGTCATCGAGGAGGTGGACCACTTCAAGAAGGACCAGACCGAGGTGGGGCGCAATGCCCGCACCGTCTCCCGGCTGCTCGACCGCCTCCGGGCCAGCGGCAGCCTGAGCAGGGGGGTCCCCCTGGAGGGCGGCGGCTCGCTGAAGGTGGATGTCGCGGCCCACAGCCTCGATCTGGGCCTCCTCTCGGCCGACAAGCACAAGGCCGACAACCAGATCCTCGCCTGCGCCCGGGAGCTGCTCCATACCCTCAAGGAGCACGTGGTCCTGGTGAGCAAGGACACCAACCTGCGCATCAAGGCCGACGCCATCGGGGTCCAGGCGGAAGACTACACCACGGACCGGGTGGAGATGGAGGAGCTCTACGCGGGGCACCGGACCTGGGAGGTGGAACCGGCCCAGGTGGATCTCCTCTACGACGGAGGCCTGGCGCCCGAGCCGGATCTCCACCTCCTGCCCAACCAGTTCGCCACCCTCGTGGACCGAACCAACCCGAGCCACACCGCCCTGGGGCGCCTCATGCCGGACGGGCTCCTCCATCCCCTGCGCAGGATGGAGGTACCTCCCTGGGGCATCAAGCCGAGGAACCGCGAACAGCAGTTCGCCCTGGACCTCCTCCTGGACGACTCGGTGCAGGTGGTGACCCTGCTGGGGAAGGCCGGCACGGGCAAGACCCTCCTCGCCATCGCCGCCGGGCTCCAGCAGGTGGTGGACGACGAGAAGTACCACAAGCTCCTGGTGAGCCGTCCCGTGATGCCCATGGGCCGGGACCTCGGCTACCTTCCGGGCGATGTGGGCGAGAAGCTGCGCCCCTACATGCAACCCATCTACGACAACCTCGAGTTCATCGTGGCGGCCAACCTGGAAGCCCGGAAGCGGAGCGCCATGACCGCCGGCCAGCTGGAGGAAGCCGGCTACCTGAGCGTGGAGCCCCTGACGTACATCCGCGGCCGCAGCATCCCCAGCCAGTTCCTGGTGGTGGACGAAGCCCAGAACCTCACGCCCCACGAGGTGAAGACCATCCTCACCCGGGCAGGCGAGGGCACCAAGGTGGTGCTCACGGGCGATCCTCATCAGATTGACAATCCCTACGTGGACGCCAGCACCAACGGGCTCAGCTTCCTGGCTGACCACTTCAAGGCCCTCGACATCTCGGGCCACGTCACCCTGGTGAAGGGGGAACGCAGCCGCCTGGCGGAGCTGGCCAGCACCTTCCTGTAGGAGGGGACCATGACGGATGCGTCCTGGGACAACGGAGGGTTCGGACCGCCGGTGCGGCGGGGCGTCCCGGCCTGGGCCAAAGTCCTGCTGGGCTGCGGTGTGGCGGCTGTCCTGTTGCTGGCGACCTGCGTGGGCGGGGGGCTCTACGGCCTCTCGCGCCTCTCCCGTTCCATGAAGCACCAGGAATGGGCTCAGCTCCGCGTACTCACCGAGGAGCTTCAGACCGATGCCGGCACCCGGTCCCTCTATGCCCGGAATCCCGGCCTGGCCGCGGACTACCCCACCGAGGCCTCCTTCCTGGCGGCCGCCGAGTCCTGGCGCCCCCGGCTGGAGCCCATCCCGGAAGCCATGCCCAGCCTGTTCACGGGACGGATCGCCTACAACGTCAGGATCCGGGCCGGCGAGGGCCATCGCCAGGTGGAGCTGCGCTACCGCTACGACAGCGGGGCCTGGATCCTCGCCCGCTGGGAGGACGGGAAGCTGGTGGGCCTCTCGGTGCATTGAGCCTGTGCACCCCCCCACCGCCCTGGCAGGCGCGGCCTTTTTCGGCCAAGATGCAGGCATGGCCGCTGCTGCAACATCCGTGAATGACGCCCTCGCCCTGCTCCTGAAGGGAACCGTGACCTGCCACAAGGCGGAGCAGCTGGAGGCGAAGCTCAAGGAGGGTCGGCCGCTTCGCATCAAGGCGGGCTTCGATCCCACGGCGCCGGACCTCCACCTCGGCCATGGCGTGCTGATCCGCAAGATGGCGCAGTTCCAGAAGCTCGGCCACGAAGTCACGTTCCTCATCGGCGACTTCACTGGACTCATCGGCGATCCCACCGGCAAGAAGGCCACCCGGCCGCCCCTCTCCCGCGAGGAGGTCCTGGCCAACGCCGAAACCTACAAGGCCCAGGTCTTCAAGCTCCTGGATCCGGAAAGGACGAAGATCCGCTTCAACAGCGAGTGGCTGGGCCGGCTTCAGGGCGAGGACTGGATCCGGCTGGCCTCGCGGTTCACGGTGGCCCAGATGCTCGAGCGGAACGATTTCGCCAAGCGGATGGAGGCCCGGGAGCCCATCGCCCTCCACGAGCTGCTCTACCCGCTGACCCAGGCCTACGATTCCGTCGCCCTCCAGGCGGACGTGGAGCTCGGAGGCAACGACCAGCTCTTCAACCTCATGCAGGGCCGCATCCTGCAGGAGGCCTCGGGCCAGAAGCCCCAGGTCGTCCTCACGGTACCGCTGCTCCTGGGGCTGGATGGCGTGGAGAAGATGTCCAAGAGCCTGGGCAACTACATCGGCTTCATGGAGGATCCCGATACCCAGTTCGGCAAGGCCATGAGTGTGAGCGACTCCCTCATGTGGGAGTGGTACCTGCTCCTCACCGATCTGCTGCCCGCCGAGATCGAAGCCCTCAAGCAGGGCCATCCCATGGACGCCAAGAAGGCCCTGGCCCGCCAGATCGTGTCCGATTTCCACGGGCCTTCCGCCGGCCGGGAGTCGGAGGACCGCTGGGTGCGGCGATTCTCCGAGCGCAGCCAGGCCGAGGCGCCGGAGGTGCCCGTCCCCGCCACCGATGGCGAGGTGCCCCTGACCCGGCTCCTGGTGGACCGCGGCCTGGCCGCCAGCCGCAAGGAGGCCGAGCGCCTCATCAATCAGGGTGCCGTCAGCCTGGATGGGCAGCGAACCTCCGACCCCGCGCTGCGCCTCGCCCTCCTTCCGGGCACCTCGCTGCTGGTGAAGGTCGGGAAACTCAAGCTCGAACGCTGGATGGTCCCATGAGCCTGACGGCCCTCAAGGATCTGTTCTCCCGTCGCCGTGCCCGCGGCACCGGCATCTGGCGCCTGGGACAGGATTCCCAGCGGAGCCTTTTCCTCGAAGCCGGGGATGTGGTCTTCGCCACCAGCACCCATCCCCAGGACCGCCTCACCCACCTGCTGGTGGAGCGGGGAAAGCTCACCCAGGCCCAGCTGGACTACGCCCTGGCCAACCTTGACCCAAGCATGTCCATCGGCAAGAACCTGATCCAGATGGGATTCATCACCCAGCGGGACCTGCTGGACGTGGCCCGGGCCCAGGTGGAGCGGGTGGTCTGGTCGGCCCTGGCCGACGAGGAGCAGGTGCCCGCCTTCGAATCCCGCGAACTGGACGCCACCACCGTCCGCCTGCCCTTCGACACCCCTGCGATGCTGATGACCGGCGTCCTGAACCTGCGCAACCGCGAAGCCGTCCTGGAGGAACTGGGCCCCCTGAACCAGGTGGTGGTCCTGGAGGGGCGTCGCCTCCAGGAGCTGACCCTGCCCCCGGACCTCGCCCGCCTGCCGGGTCTGCTGGACGGTACGCGGACGCTCCTGGAGCTGAGCCGGGAGGCCGGGGTTGAGCCCTTCCGCCTGGGGGCCTTCATCCTGTTCCTCCGGGAGGCCGGGTGGGCGCGCCTCCACGAACTCCCGCCCCTGGATCGCCGGGCCCTCGAGATGGCCCTCGAGCCCGCCCAGGCGGGGCTCACCCCCGCCC
>DAIDKC010000058.1 GCA_027451045.1 Holophagaceae bacterium
CCGGATCCCGCCCCCATCACCGGCGACGAACGCTGGATCCACCAGCTCATATCCAACCTCCTGGACAACGCCCTGAAGTTCACGCCCCGGGGCGGCCGCATCCGCCTGGAGGTCCGGTCCGCCCCGGACCACAAGGTGCGCCTCTCAGTGGAGGATTCAGGGCCAGGCATCCCCCCGGAGGACCTGGAGCGCATCTTCGAGCGCTTCTACCGCTGCGACACAGCCCGATCCCACGCCAGCGCCCCCGGTTCGGGACTCGGGCTGGCCATTGCCGCCTGGATCGCCCAGGCCCACCGGGCGACCCTCCGCGCCTCCAATCTGCCCGGGGGCGGAGCCCGCTTCGAGCTCCTGTTCCCCCAGGAACCCGCGTGATTCCTCCGGGCCCGCAGGCTAGGATGAAGGCAGCGAGGCATCCTTGGGCGTTGACAAGGCAGAAGTGGCGATCATCGGCGGCGGCATCGCCGGCCTCTCCACCGCCTTCCACCTCGCCCGCGCCGGGCAGCGCGGCCTCGTCCTCCTGGACCGGGAGGATCAGCCGGGTACCTACGCCAGCGGCCACAATGCGGCCATCGCCCGCTCCCTCACGGGCCGCCCCGAGCATTCGATCCTCACCGCGGAAGGAAGGCGCCGCCTGGCGGAAGCCGGCCTGCTGACGCCGGGGGGCGGGCTGCTGCTGGCGGCGGCAGGGGGTGCCCTCGATCCCCTTGCAGCCGAGGCGCGGGACCTGGGCGTGGAGGTGCAGCGCGGGTCGGGATGCCCCCTGCCCGACCTCCGGGCCGCGGAACACCTCGCCATTCCCGGGGACGGCGTGCTGGACGCCTCCGGCCTCCTCCGCCACTGCGCCGAGGGCGCCCGGGCCGCGGGCGCCGAACTGCGCTACGGCTGCGCCGTGACCGCCCTGGAGCGCCTCCCGGCGGGCTTCCGCCTGGAGACGGACCGGGGACCCCTGGAAGCGGCGGTCCTCGTCATCGCCGCCGGCGCCTGGGCCGGCCAGCTGGGCCTCTGGGCCGGCTCGGCCCTGGCCTTCACCCCCCTGCGCCGCAGCCTGGTCTGGAGCGGGGGGCCCCAGCCCGCGCCGCGCCCCTGGACCTGGTGGGTGGACCGCCCGCTCTATTTCCGTCCGGAAAGCGGCGGCCTGCTCCTGTGCCCCTGCGAGGAGGTGGCAACGGCCCTGCCGGAACGGGGGCGCCAGCCCGGCACCGACGACACAGTGCTGGAAGGCCTCTACGGCAGCCTGCGCGAACTGGCCCCCCACCTGGCCGGGATCCCCATCACCCGCAGCTGGACGGGCCTCCGCACCTTCGCGCCGGACCGCCGCTTCGTGGTGGGCTGGGACCCGGCCGTTCCGGCCCTCTTCTGGGTGGCGGGCCTCGGCGGCCATGGCATGACCAGCGGCCTGGCCGTGGGTGCCCTGGCCCGGGATCGTTTCCGCGGGCTGCAGAAGGGCCATCCCCTGGATCCCTCCCGGTTCGGCGACTGAGCTACCCTCGGGGCATGCATCCGAGCACCCTCCGCGCCGTCATGTCCACCCTCCGCACGCCCGGATCGGGATGTCCCTGGGACCTGGCCCAGGACCACCAGACCCTTGCGGAGCACCTCCGGGAGGAGGCCTCCGAGGTGCTGGACGCCCTGGCGGACCACCTCCCCGGCGACCCGGCCCGGGAGGCCCACCTCCGCGAGGAGCTGGGGGATCTCTGGCTCCAGATCGTCTTCCACGCCCAGCTGGCGGCGGACCGGGGCGCCTGGGACCTGCACGACGTGGAGGCTGGGATCGTGGCCAAGCTGGTGCGCCGCCATCCCCACATCTTCGCGGAGACCGAGGTGGACGGGGCCGAGGCCGTGCTGGCCAACTGGGCCGCCATCAAGCGCGAGGAGAAGGGCCCCGGCGCCGCCGACCCCCGCCTCCTGGATGGCATCCCGGCCGCCCTCTCCCCCCTGGAGACGGCCATGGAGATCGGACGCCGCTGCGCCAAGGTGGGCTTCGACTGGCCCGACCTGGACGGGGTGCTGGACAAGGTGGCGGAGGAGGTGGGGGAACTCCAGGCGGAATCCGAGCCCGGCCGCGTGGAGGAGGAGTTCGGCGACGTGCTCTTCAGCCTGGTCCAGTGGGCCCGCCGGAAGGGCGTGGATCCCGACCGGGCCTTGCGCCGGCAGATGGCCCGGTTCCGCTCGCGGTTCGACCGGGTGGAGGATGCGGCCCGCGCCCGGGGCGGCTGGGAGGGCCGGACCCTGGACGAGATGGAGGCCGCCTGGCAGGCGGCGAAGAAGGAGGCGCTCTGATGCTGATCGCGGATCCCACCCCCGCCGCCGGGCCCTGGATCGGCCTCGGGCTGTTCCTGGTGCTCTTCCCCATCCTCACCTCCCTCAGCAACCGCCTCATGGGCATCCCGGCGCTGTACGCGGCCTTCCCCGCGGATCCCGAGGACGCCATCGAGGAGAACCTGGGCTGGCAGCAGGTGCGGTTCGCGGGCCTGCGCGGCCACACGCCCATGTCGGTCCGCTTCGGGCGCCGCTGCCTGCACCTGAAGCAGCCGTTCCCCTTCCAGCCGGCGTGGTGGCGCGGCCCGGCCTCGATCCCCTGGGACCAGATCCGGGTGGAGAAGGAGGTTCCCCAAGGCCGCTGGGCCTTCCTGGGCGGCGCGGTCTTCCGGCTGAGCAGCGACGGTCCGGCGATCCGCATGGGCGGCAAGGCGGCCCTGCGCCTTCAGGATCGCGTGAAACGAGCCCAGGAGGCCCGCGGTTTCCAGCCCCCGCCCCCCGCCCTGCGCCCTTCCTGATCCACCTGTGCAGCCCCTGCCCTTCTACATCGTCACCCTCAGCCACGCGGACTGGGACGAGGCCCTGGCCTGCGCCCGCGCCCTGCCCGCGGATGCGCTGCCGGAACTCCGCCTGGACCTCTTCCCCGACCGGGATCCCGAATCCATGGTGACGATGCTGAAGCGGCGCTGCCTCGTCTCCTGCCGGAGGGTCTCCGAAGGGGGGCGATGGCCGGACGGAGAGGAGGCGGCCCGCCTGGTCCACCTGCTGCGGGCCCTCCCGGGGCGGCCCGCCTGGCTGGACCTGGAATGGGACCTGCCCCTGCCCGCCCCCCTCCAGGCCGCCCGGAGCCATGTGCGCCTGCTGCGCTCGGTACACGTGGGCCCCGGCTGCTTCGACCTGGAGGCCCGCCTGGAGGCGCTGCCCGAGGGCGATGCCTGGAAGTGGGTGGGGACGGCCAGCCGCCTGGGCGATTCGGCCCGCCTGCGGCGTCCCCTGGCCTGGGCCCGGGACCACGGCCTGCGCCTTTCGGCCTTCCTGATGGGGCCCAAGGGGATCCCGAGCCGTGCCCTGCAGGCGGCCTGGGGCGGCGCCTTCACCTACGCCGCCCCGGACGATGGCCCGCCCGCCGCCCCCGGGCAGGTCCCGCTGGCCACCCTGCGCGCCTGGCGCTGCGCCCGCCTGCATGCCGGCCACGGGCTCTGCGGCGTCCTCGGCGAGCCCGTGCTCCACTCCCGGGGCCCCGCCTTCCACAACGTCCGGTTCCAGCGGGCCTTCAAGGACCTGCTCTACCTGCCCCTGCCCTGCGGCGAGCCCGAGGAGGCGCTGGAGGCGCTGGAGGCCCTCGACATCCTCGGCGCCAGCCTGACGGCACCCCTGAAGGAGCGGCTCCCCGAGGCCCTGGGCCTCCCCGGCCCTCTGAACACCTTGTGGCGGCGGGCCCCCGGGGATCCCTGGCAGACCGCCAACACCGACGCGGAGGCCCTCGACGGGAGCCTGGCCCGCCTCGATCCGGGCCCCGTCCTGCTCCTGGGCTCGGGCGGCGTCGCCCGCACCACCCGCGGGGTCCTGGCGGCCGCCGGGCGGCCGGTCCTCCAGGCCTCCCGGCAGGCCCCGGCCGACCCGGGGGCCGTGGCGGCCTTCGCGCCCGCGGGCGTCGTCCAGGCCACCAGCCTGGGCATGGCGTCCGGCGACCCGGCCCCCTTCCCGGACCTGCTGGAGGCGGCCCGTCCGAGCCTGCGCTGGGCCATGGAATGGGTCTACAAGGAGGAGACCGCCTTCGCCGCCTGGGCCCTGGAGGCGGGGCTCGTCCTGGTGTCCGGCGGAGACCTCTTCCTGGCCCAGGCCGAGGGCCAGAGCCGGCGCTTCATCGAGGGTTGCGGCGGAACCGACAGCCGGTAGCCGATCGCTGATAGCTTCTACCCATGGAGCTCCTGCTGGTCGAGGACAAGGACAGCTTCCGTCGCCTGCTCGCCCGGGCCCTGGAGGGCTCCGCCTGGTCCGTGCGGGCGGTGGCGGATCCCCAGGAGGCCCTGGCGGCCCTGGCGGAGCGTCCCGCCCAGGTGCTGGTGACCGACCTCCGCCTGCCCGGCATGAGCGGACTGGAGCTGATCCGCCGGGCCCGGCGCCTGCACCCCGAGCTGCGGGTGGTCCTGATGTCGGCCTTCGGCGAGCCCCGGGACATCGTGGAGGCCATGAGGCTCGGGGCGGACGATTTCCTGCCCAAGCCCTTCGACCTGGAGGCCTTCCTGGCCCTGCTCGAGCGCCTGCGGGCCCTCGCCGTGGCGCCCCCGCCCAACCCCGCAGAGCCCTGGATCGCCCACAGCCCCGCCATGCAGGCCCTCGACGAGGGGCTGAGGCGCACCGCGGACTCGGACCTGCCGGCCCTCTTCCGCGGGGAGCGGGGTGCCGGCAAGGCGCGCTGCGCGAGGCGCCTCCACCTGCTCCGCCACAGCGCCACCCCCTACCTGAGCCTCCAGGCGGCCGCCCTGGGGCCTGACGGACCCGAGCCGGTGACCCTCCAGCTCCTGCAGGGGGGGAGCCTGCTGCTGGCGCGCCTGGAGCAGCTGCGCCCCGAGGCCGCGCCGGCCCTGCTCCGGGCGATGGACACCCCCGCAGGGCAGGCCGTGCACTGGATGGCCTCCGCGCCGGAAGGCTGGCCCCTCCCCGCCCCGCTGGCCCAGCGCCTCGGGACGCTGGAGCTGCACGTCCCGCCCCTCCGGGAGCGCCGGGAGGACGTCCTGCCCCTGTTCCGCCTCTTCCTGGAGTGGGGAGCCGCCCGGGAGGGGCGCCCTGCGCCCTGGCTGGGCCCCGGGGCGGAGCGCGCCCTCCTGGACCGCCCCTGGCCCGGGAACATCCGCGAGCTGGAGCATCTGGCGGGCCGGGCCCTCGGCCTCGCGGAGGGCCTGGTCATCCACCAGCTGCCCGAACTGCGCCCCGGCGAGGATGCCCCCCTCGCTCTCTCCTGGCCGGAAGACGGCCCTCTGGAGGCGCGCCTGAAGGCCGTGGCCCGGGAGGCCGAGGGCCGGATCCTGGCCCGGGTGCTGCGGGAGGCGGCGGGCAGCCTGCCCGTCGCGGCCGAATGCCTGGGGCTGACGCCCCGGTCCCTCGCCCAGCGCTTGCGGGACCATGGGATCCCTCTGGAAGATGAAGCATGGCCCTCCTCAAGGCAGGTCCCATGACCCAGCCACCCCCCGTCCCGGTTCCCCCGCCGCCGCGCGGGCCGGAGGCCCTGCGCGCTGCCGCGCTGGCGGGCCTCGCCGCCCTGGAGGAGGTGGTCGTCGGCAAGGGCCCCCAGGTGCGCCGCAGCCTGGCCGCCCTCCTGTCCGGCGGCCACGTGCTGCTGGAGGACCTTCCGGGCGTGGGCAAGACGACCCTGGCCAAGGGGCTCTCCCGCATCCTGGGCGGCAGTTTCCAGCGGGTGCAGGGCACCAACGACCTCCTGCCTTCGGACCTGCTGGGGATGCACCTGTGGGACGCCCAGGCCCAGGCCTTCCGCTTCCAGCCGGGCCCCGTTTTCTGCAACGTGCTGCTCCTCGACGAGCTCAACCGCATCGGCCCCAAGACCCAGAGCGCGATGCTGGAGGTGATGGTCGAGGGCCAGGTCACCCTGGACCGCGCCACCCTGAAGCTGCCCGATCCCTTCTTCGTCATCGCCACCCAGAATCCCCTGGACCACGCGGGGACCTTCCCCCTGCCCGAAAGCCAGCTGGACCGCTTCGCCTGCGCCCTGCACCTGGGGTACCCGGATCCCGGCGCCGAGCGGCGCATCCTCCGGGGGGAGGCGGGGGCCGACCGCCTGGAAGGGCTGGTCCCGCCCCTGGACCTGGAGGGCTGGCGCCAGGCCCGGGCGGCGGTCCGGGAAGTGCGCCTGTCCGAGGCCGTGGTGGCCTATGCCGAGCGCGTTGTGGCGAGGCTCCGGGCGGAGGGCGGCTTTTGCTCCACCCGCGCCTTCAAGCACTGGCTCGGGCTGGCGCAGGCCGAAGCCTGGCTGGCCGGACGCGCCTTCGCGACCCCGGACGACCTCCAGGCCAGCCTGGGCGACACCATGGCCCATCGCGGCCAGCTGGACGAGCGCCGCCTCACCCGGAGCGAGCGCCGGGAGCAGCTCGCGCGCCTCCTGAAGGAGCTTCCCGTGGGCTGGCAGGGATGAGGCGCGAGGAGACCGTCGGGCAACTCCTGCGGGAGGCGCGGGTCGCCAGGGGACTCTCCCGGGAGGCCCTGGCCCACGACCTCAAGCTGCCCCTCCGCTGCATCGAGGCCATCGAGGGGGACGACTGGGACAGCCTTCCCCCCGGCCGGGCGAGGCCCCTGGCCCGCCAGATGGCGGAGCGCCTGGAGGTGGATCTCGACCTTCACACCGGCGCCTTCCAGGAGGTGCCTGGCTCGGTGGAGCTGCCGCCGCCCGACCCACGCCTGGAGCGCCTGGAGCGGGTGGTGATGGCCCTCCTGACCCTGGCCTCCCTGGGCGTGGTGCTGTGGCTCGTGATCCCGGGCCCCAGCCTGGGCCACCGTCCCCGGCGCACCCTGCCCTTCCACCCCGGGGCCACCCC
>DAIDKC010000059.1 GCA_027451045.1 Holophagaceae bacterium
CGGCGCCGGGCCCAGGCCCGGCTGGCCCAGGCCGAGCTGGCCCACGCCCAGCTCCTCCTCGCCCTCCAGATCACCCGCCAGAAGCTCGATCTCGCCTTCCGACACCTCCAGTCCCCTCCGGAGTAGCCATGCGTCCCTGGACACCTTCCCTGCACCTCCCCGCAGCCCTCCTGCTGGCGGCAGGCGCCCTCCCCCTGGCGGCCCAGGCCCCCCGCCTCCAGCTCGACCATCTCGACCGCCTGGCCCACCAGGCTTCCGAGGTGGTGGATGTCACGCTGGACGGCTCCAGCCTCCAGATGGCCCGGCAGTTCATGGGCCAGGACCCCGCTTCCCTGGCCGTCGCCCGCAAGCTCCAGGGGATCTACGTCAAGTCCTTCGAGTTCGACCGCACCGGGGCCTATGCCCCCGCCGATCTCGATCCCATCCGGGCCCAGCTCAAGGCCCCCGGCTGGACCCGCATCGTCCGCGTCCAGAGCCCCAAGGACGGCCAGGTGGAGGTCTACCTCCTGGGGGACGGACGGGGCGGCAACCTGGCCCTCGCCGTGCTGGCGGCCGAACCGAGGGAACTCACCGTCGTCAACCTGGTGGGCCCCCTGGATCTCAAGTCCCTGGGCGCCCTGGAGGGACAGCTCGGCATCCCCCGTCTGGGCCCCGCGACGACCCATTCCCGCCCGGAGGCCTCCCATGGGGCGCGATAGGCTGGGCAGCCTCCTCCTCGCCGTGATCCTGGCGGGCCCCGCCCCCCTCCGGGCCGGGACCCGGGAATTCAGGGCCGTGGTCCGGGATCTCCGGACCCGGTGCGCCTGCGCCCCGATGGGCACAGGATGCCTCGGGTGGATCGCCCGCTGCTTCTCCCCCCACGGGGTCCATGGCTTCCGCATGGCCGTCTTCGACCTTCCCCCAGCCGCCCCCGACCTCGCCTCCGGGGCACTCGAGGCCCTGGTCCGGGAGAAGGCCGGCTCGACCATGGCCCCCATCGTGCGCGTCCGCAACCCGCGCAGCGGCGAGCACACCCTCATCTACGCCCGGGCGGAGCGTCGGCGGGCGGACCTGCTGCTGGTCTCGACCGAACCCCGGGAGATCGTGGTGATGAGCTTCCAGCTCGACCCTCGCGCCTTCCGGAGCTGGATGGAGACGCCGGATCGCATGGGGGGCCGAGCCCGGGGCGAAGGGATGCGCTAGCCTCTTGGGATTCCCGGAGGCCCCTTGGCGCGCCGAACGATCTTCCTGCTCCCCTGCCTCGTCCTGCCCCTGGTGGCCCAGGCCCCCCTCCAGGTGGGCGTCCCCCAGCCCGTGGACCTGGACCTGCGCCAGGCCCCTGTGGACTCGCTGGTGCCCAGGGACAACCGGGATGCGGCCCAGATCGAGGCGGCGCGCCGGGCCTGGCTGCCCCTGATCGCCCCCGTGGCGGCGGCTCCGGCGGTGCGGCTGCGCCTTCCGGAAGGCCCGGGCCGGATCCCCCTGCTTCTGGCGGCCTCCCAGGCCCTGAAGGCAAAGAATCCCGCCGTGCGCCTCTACGTCGCCTTCGACCCCGGAGCCCGGCCCATCCTGGACGAGAACGCCTGGGGCGCCGTGGACGGGGGGGCCCTGCTGCCGGGGGACCTGGGGCCCGATCGCTCCCGCTGGAGGAGCCTCCTGGCCCAGGCCCAGGACACCTTCCCGGGCCGCCCCTGGACCCTTTGGCTCCCCGCCGATCCGGGCCCCCTCGTGTCCACCCTCATGGGTGACGGAGGGCGCCTGGTGGTGCCCCCGGGGGGACCCGCGGCGCGGCTGGCCCAGGCGATCCCGCCGGGGTTCACGGAGGTGGAAGGCGGCCGGGGGGATCTGACCCTGCGCAACGATGCGGGAGCCTCGCGGCGCTGGA
>DAIDKC010000060.1 GCA_027451045.1 Holophagaceae bacterium
ACCAGTTCCAGGACGCCCTCCAGAAGGCCCAGGCCCTGCTTCCCGCCACTCCGCCGACCTTCGACAAGACCAACAACCAGACCCTGCTGGAGAGCTGCATCCGGGCCATGGACCTCGGCCAGGCCTACCGGCTCGCCGTGGAGGCCGCCGACGCCGCTGGCCAGTGGGAGCAGGCTCTCGCCTATGCCCAGCAGGCCAAGGCCGTCACCGGGGAGTGCTACCCGGCCATCAAGGATCCCTTCGGCAAGATGGTGGCCTACTACCAGACAGTCGGCGCCCAGGCCCAGAAGACCCTCACGGAGAACGCCAAGGACATCGCCGCCCTGAAGGCCAAGAAGACCCTCGACCCCGGCGAGAAGCAGGAGCTGGATCTCGCCCTGGGGGTCGAGAAGGAGCTGGCCACCGACACCAAGTGGGCCACGTTCTTCCAGACCTACATTGATGCCGCCAAGGCGGAGACCACGGCCTACGACAGCCTGATCAGCGTGATGCAGAGCAAGCTGAAGAGCGAGGCCGACCAGATCGCAGCCTACAAGGCGGGCAAGGGCGACAAGCTCAAGTGGGTGGCGGCGGTGATGTCCGATCCCGCCTACCTGAAGGCCCAGGGCGACACCGCCGGCCAGCTCCGCTGGCTGAACCGCCTGTCCGTGCTGGATCCCGACAACAAGAAGGTGGAGCACGAGATCGGCGTCCTCACCGGGAAGATCCAGGAGCCGGCCCCCCGCCGGGTCATCCGCCGGAGGAAGTAGGCGATCCGGAAGCACCGGGCACCGAGGCTGTACC
Source organism: Holophagaceae bacterium (assembly GCA_027451045.1). Lineage (GTDB taxonomy): Bacteria > Acidobacteriota > Holophagae > Holophagales > Holophagaceae > Geothrix. The sequence continues at coordinate 784 of DAIDKC010000060.1, forward strand.
CTGGTGCCATGGCCCGCCGTCCCCCTTCCCGCCCCGTCCGCCGTCCGCCTGCGCGGGCCGATGATGCCAGGGGGGCCGTCCCCGGGCCCCGGGGCGCCTTCCGCCCCTTCGAGACCTTCGAGGCCACCTTCCTGGGGCATCCGGAGGGAAGCGGCGGTTTCCTCCGGGTGCCCGGGCTCCCCAAGGGGCCGGGAATGGACCCGATGGTGGACTGGAGGGACGCCCACGGCGCCATCCACGGAGACCGGGTCGTGGCCGAGATCAGCGGCGAGGGCTGGGACGGCCGGCTCAAGGCCCGGGTGCTGGAGGTCCGCAACCGGGGGGAGGTGCCCCTGCCCGGCACCCTCCAGAAGCAGCCCTGGGGCTGGCGTGTGGTCCCCCTGGAGCCCCGCCTGCCCCAGGTGATCGCGGTGCCGGCTACGGACCTGGCCGAGGATGGCGAGCTGGTCAGCGTGCGGCTGGATCCCGATCCCGAGGCGAAGCAGCTGCGCGGCACCGTGGTGGCCCGCCTCGGGAAGAAGACCGACCTGCGCATCGAGAACCGCCTGACCGCGGCCCTCTTCAACCTCCGCACAGCCTTCCCGGATGCCGTGATGCGGGAGCTGGCTCCCTTCCCGACGGAGATCCCGGCGGGCTGGATCGAGGGCCGGGGGGCCGCCGCCGGAGCGGCGGCCCCCCGGGCCAAGGCCCGGCCGCGCGAGGACCTCCGCGAAGTGCTCACCTGCACGGTGGACCCGCCCACGGCGAAGGACTTCGACGACGCCATCAGCCTGGAGGTGCTGCCGGCCTCCGAAGGCGGCGGCTGGCTCCTGGGCGTCCACATCGCGGATGTGAGCCACTACGTGGTCGAGGGCGGCCCCCTGGACGAAGAGGCGCGGCTCCGGGGCACCTCGGTCTACTTCCCCGACGAGGCCATCCCCATGCTGCCGGAGCGGCTCAGCGGCGAGCTGTGCAGCCTCCGCGAGGGTGTGGACCGGCTGACGATGACCGCCTGGATGACGATCTCCCGGGACCTGGAGGTGGTGGAGTCGCGGATCTCCGAAAGCGTGATCCGCAGCGGGAAACGCCTCACCTATGACGAAGTGAAGGAGGCCTGTCTCGACCGCGCCGGCCGCAAGCGGGCTGAGCTGGGCGGGCCGCTGTGCGACCTCCTGGACCAGTCCCTCGTGCTCTCGCGCCAGCTCACGCAGAAGCGGCTGGGACGCGGCGCCATGAACCTCGACACCGAGGAGGCCGAGTTCATCTTCGACGCAGAGGGCCGCCCGGTGGACGCCCGGCGCTATGCGCGCCATGACGCCCACCGGATGATCGAGGAGTTCATGCTCCTCGCCAACGAGACGGTGGCGCGCTTCTTCACTCGGAGGAAGATCCCCACCATCTACCGCATCCACGACGAACCCGATCCGCTGAAGCTGGAGATCTTCGCGGAGGTCGCCCGGGCCTTCGGCCTGCTGGCCCCCAGGGAGGTGCCCACCCCGGAGCATCTCAACGCCATGCTCGACAAGGTGCGGGGCGGCCCCCTGGAGGCCATGATCAACACCCTGCTGCTGCGCAGCCTGAAGCGCGCGGAGTACTCGGCGGACAACATCGGCCATGCGGGCCTCGCCCTCCAGGACTACCTGCACTTCACCAGCCCCATCCGCCGCTACCCGGACCTCGTGGTCCACCGGCTGCTCCGGAAGGTGCTGCGAGGGGAGGCTCTGCCCGACGGCCTCCACAGCCACTTGGCCGTGCTCGCCAAGGGCGCCAGCGACGCCGAGCAGCTGGCCACGGAAGCGGAAAGGGAGAACGACAAGTGGAAGGCCTGCCTCCTGATGAAGGACAAGGTGGGCCGGCGTTTCAAGGGTCGGATCCAGGGGTTCTCCGCCAAGGTGGCCTTCATCACCCTGGACAGTCCCTTCGTGGAGGTGGGCGTGCCACTGGGCGCCCTGGGGGGGAATTTCGGGGTGGACGAGCACCGCACGAAGGCGACGGGTCTGCGCGGTTCCGTGGTGCTCACCCTCGGGGATGCGGTGGAGGTGGAGATCACCGCCGTGGACGAGGATCTCCGCCGCGTCAGCGCCTGGATGACCGCGGCCTGGGCCCAGGACGACCGAGGCAAGCCCTTCACCTTCGTGCCCACCCTGGCGGCCCCCGCCCGCCTGGGCAAAGGCGACTTCGAGAAGCCGCGGGCGGGTCGTGTCGAGGTACGAGTCGGGGGCGAGCGGAGCCGGCGGCCCGAGCCGCCGAAGGGACGACCGCCCCGGAAGGTCCGTGAAGCCCCAGGCAGGGGCCGGAACGCCCGGACCAAGCCCCCCAAGGGAAGCGTCCGGGGCGGGGCCAAGCGGAAACCGAAATGAGGCCTTCCCTTTCTCCTGCCCGCTGCCTGGGCGTGGACCCCGGCTCCCTGGCCTGCGGCTGGGCCGTGGTGGAACGCGCGGGCTCCCGCCTGGCCCTCGTCGAGGCCGGGGTGATCCGCAACCCCCGGGGGGAGCCCTTCGACCAGCGGGCCCTCCTCATCCATCGCCGGCTGGGGGAAGCCATCGCGGCCCACCGGCCGGACTTCATGGCCGTGGAATCCCCCTTCGTGGAGAAGAACGCCGCCACGGCCCTGAAGCTGGGCCAGATCCGGGGCGGCATCCTGCTCACCGCAGCCCTCCACGGCCTGCCCGTGGGGGACTACAACCCCATGCAGGTGAAGAAGGCCGTCAGCGGTTACGGCTGGGCCGCCAAGGACCAGGTGGGGAAGATGGTGATGACCCTCCTGAACCTGCCGGCCCCCCTTCCCGCGGACGCTGCGGACGCCGCCGCCGTGGCCATCGGGCACCTCCTGGCCACCCGGCGGAGCTGAGCGCGGGCCCCGGGGGGACACGCCCGCGGCATGGCCCCTACTTCCCGGATCGGGTCATCTGGAACTGGAATCCGGCCCAGGCCCCTTCCAGGGGAACCCGGGCTTCGCCCCGCCACCCGAGTCCCGGATCCACCCCGATGATCGCCAGGGCCGTCCCGGAGGCCGGCGCCGCCAGTGCGATCCTGGGCCGGATCTCCTGCCAGGCCGTGGAGGTGGAGCTGCCGCCGGAGGTCCGGCTCCCGACCCTGAGGGTTCCCAGCGCGCGGCCCGCGTGCCCGGACCGGAACGTCATGTCGAGGCCGTCCCGGACCCTCGCGCGCAGCTGGACCAGGATCCGGCCGTTCCCGAGTCGGCGCAGCACTCCCTGGACCTCGCCCTCAGCCAGCGGAGCTTCCGGTTGCACGGCCTTCGCCGAGAAGACCTGCATCACCAGGGCGCGGTAGCGGGCGGCCTCGCCTGTCATCCGCCCCGCGTCCATGGCCTGTTCCCCGCAGTTGTAGGCCGCGACGGCCTTCCGGACATTCCCGTGGTAGTGGTCCAGAAGGGCGCGGAGGTACCGGGCCCCCGCCGCCAGGACCTGGGCGGGGTCGTCCAGGTTCGTCGCACCGTATTTCAGGGCCGTCGCAGGCATGACCTGCAGGAGACCCATGGCGCCCCGTGGACTCCGGGCGGCGGGATCGAATCCGCTTTCCGCCCAGGCCATGCTGCGAAGCAGCTGGGGGTCGAGGCCCTCCCGGACCGACAGGGCATCCAGCTGGGCGAGCGTGGCTGGCGGCGCGGGGATCGGCGTGGGGGACGGCTGCGCAGCCCTGAGGGCCAGCGCCGCGCAAGGGACCAGCACCAGGGAGAGCAGGCCCCACGGGGAACCTGAGGCGGGCCGGGGGGACATCAAACGCTGGATTCGGGTGAGCAAGGGGCCTCCTCCGGCCGCGAGGGCCGGGAACGGGTGGGGAGGGAGCGCGGACTGGAGATCGTCCAGCGCGTCGAGGGCCAGAGCCAGGCGCCGCGGTTCGCCGAGGTTCCGGACGGCCAAGGCATCGGCGAGTTCCTCCCGGTCGGCCCGGATCCGGCCCGAAAGCCACCACGCGACGGGGTGGAAGAAGAGGAGGACTTCGGCGAGGCCCTGAAGGAGATGGAGGAGCGGGTCGAGGCGGCGCACATGAGCCAGTTCGTGGGCCAGGAGCGCCTCCAGATGGTCGGGAGGAAGGTGCGAGATCAGGACCAGCGGCAGGAGCACCACGGGCCTCCAGAGGCCGACCACCATCGGGGTCAGCCCCCAGGTCGTGCCCAGGAGGGGGATCCTCCGGGGCAGCCCCATCCGTCCGGAGAGGTCATCCAGCACGTCCTGCCATGGCGCAGGCGCCTCGACGCCCTGCCGCTTCCGGTGCATCCCGAAGGCATAGCCTCCCGCCAGGCGCAGCGCCATGAAACCCGCCCCCAGGCCCCACAGGGCGGCCACCAGGGGCAGGTGGGCCTGCAGGGCGGCCTGCAGGCGCCCCCAGGAGGGGCCGGCCAGGGATCCAGGAGCGGGAACGGCGACCGCCGCCTGCAGCCCCTCGAGGCCTCCGGGTGTGAAGGCGACCATCGGCAGGGAGGGATGCTGGAAGTGCCAGGCCGTGAGGACTGGAGCCACGACGCAGAGGCCCAGGATGAGCAGATCCAGCCCATGCCTCAGCCGCCCCCGCAGCAGGCGGCCCGCTCCGGCTGCCGCCGCCCCCAGCACGCACACCTCCCAGAGGGCGTGGAGCACGGACCAGCCCAGGAGCTGCACGAAGGGGCTCATGCCTCCTCCCGGCCAAGCAGCTCCTTGATCTGGGCCTTCTCCTCGGGACTCACCTTCCCGGATCGGAGCGCCGAGAGGGCCAGCGCCCCGGCGGATCCCCCGAAGAGCCGCTCGGCGAGATCCGCCACCAGGCCTCCCTCCATGACAGCCCGGCTGTGGGCTGGCGTGTACACGTGACTCCGCTCGCGCTCGTCCCGCGTCACCAGGCCCTTCTCGTGCATCACCTGCAGCATGCGGAGCACCCCCGTGTAGGCGTACGCCTCCCGCAGGTTCAGGTCGGCATGCACCGCCTTCACCGTCGAGGGCCCGAGTCTCCAGAGGATGCGCAGGAGCTTGAGCTCCACCTCGGTCGGCTTGACAGGACGGGCCATGGCAACTCCTACACAATTTGGTGTAGACATATTTGTGTACTCAAGGCGCGGCGTCAAGGCCCCCCGTCCGAGGATCGAAAAAAGGGCACCCGAATGGGTGCCCTGGTGCGTCTCGGCCTTCCATGTTTCCCGGAAGGCTGGAAGGGGCTGGCGTGAACGGCCGCCCCGCGGGAGGGAGGAAGCTTGCTTCCCAGTCCCAAGCTAGCCCCGGCCCCCGGCGGGGCAAGGGGCAAAGTTCAGACCAGGCGTCCCGGACGGTAGGGGGCGTATCGCGGCACCCACTGGGCCTTGTGTACCACCTCCTCCAGCTGGGGATCGTCGAGGAGACGGCCCAGGCCCGCATCGCGGGCCTCCTTCCCCACCGCCACCGCCACCGCGGCGGACACCTTGCGGATATCGCGCATCTCCGGCAGGAGCAGGCCCATGGCCTCCTGCTCCGGCGTGACCAGGGCGCTGATGGCCCGGCTCCCGGCCAGGAACATCTCGTCCGTGACCCGCGAGGCATGGCCGACCAGGGCCCCCAGGCCCACGCCCGGGAAGATGTACATGTTGTTGCACTGCGAGGCCTGCAGCGTCCGTCCGCCCCAGGCCATCGGCGGGAAGGGACTGCCGGTGGCCACGAGGCCCTTGCCGTCCGTGGCCCTCCAGACCGCCTCGGGGGAGCATTCGCACTTGTGGGTGGGATTGGAAAGGGCCATCACCACGGGGCGCTCCGTGTGCCGGGCGGTCTCCGCCAGGATGGCCTCGCTGAAGAGGCCCGGCTGGGCCGTCACGCCGATGAGCACGGTAGGCCTGGCGTTGCGGACCACGTCGGCGAGGCCGATGCGGCCGGGATCGTCCAGCTTCCAGCCCTCCACCCAGGCGCGGCGCTGGGCCAGGGGCTTCTGGGGCCCTTCGAGCTTGGGATCGTCCTCCAGCAGGAGCCCCTGCATGTCCACTGCGAAGATGCGCCGGCGGATCTCCTCGTCGGAAAGCCCTTCCTCCTTGAGCAGGGCGCGGATGTTCATGCAGATGCCGGTGCCGGCCTGGCCCATGCCCACCACCACGTAGCGCTCGTCCTGGAACCGGCTCTTCTTGATGCGCATGGCCGTCATCAGGGCGGAAGCCGCCGTGGCTCCGGTTCCCTGGATGTCGTCGTTGAAGGAGAGGATGCGCTCGCGGTAGCGGGCCAGGTTGTTGAAGGCCGTGTGCTTGGCGAAGTCCTCCCACTGGAGCAGCGCGTCGGGGAAATTACGCTTCACGCCCAGGACGAACTTCTCCACGATGGCGTCGTACTCGGCGCCCCGCAGGCGGGGATGGCGGTAGCCCAGGTAGAGCGGATCCTCCAGCAGGCGCGGGTTGTTGGTGCCCACGTCCAGGCTGATGGGCAGGCAGACCCCCGGATGGACGCCGCCGGCGGCCACGTAGAGGCTCACCTTGCCCACGGGGATGCCCATGCCATCCGAGCCCAGGTCGCCCAGGCCGAGGATGCGCTCGCCGTCCGTCACCACGATGAGGTTCACCTGGGGCAGCGAGACGTTGTGGAAGATCTGGTCAATGTTCCCGATGTTGTCCGGGGTGATGTAGAGGCCCCGGAACCGCCGCTGGATCCGGCTCATCTGGAGGCAGGCCTGGCCCACGGTGGGCGTGTAGACGATGGGGACCATCTCCTCCAGGTTCTCCATCAGCAGCCGGTAGAAAAGGGGCTCGCTGCGGTCCTGGAGGCCGATGAGGTAGATGTAGCGCTCCATGTCGTCGGGCTTGCGGCGGAAGGATTCGAGGGTGCGGTGGAGCTGGGCCTCCATGGTGGAGACTCCGGAACGCAGCAGCCCGTCAAGCTCCAGGCTCAGGCGCTCCTCGTGGGTGAACGCCGACCCCTTGTTCAGATGGGGGTCGTTCAGGAGCTGCCGCCCCCGCAGGTACACCTCGTAGTACTCCTCCCCGGTGAGAGGATCGATCTTGAACCCGAAGGTCTTCATGGCTGCCCCTTGTCGTGGGCGTCCGGCCGGGATCCAGCGCCGCCACGGGCGCGGGCCGCGACCAGCGGCGCGAAAACGCCAGTGTATCCCCCCGGACCAGGAGGCCTGGATCACAGGTGGGCGTCAGCCCAGGAGCCTGGCCAGGGCCCCTGGATCCCCCACCGGCGCCGAGCAGACCCGGCCCCGGCAGACCGTCGCCACCACCCGTTCGCCGGAGCCCGGCCGCCCCCGGTGGAGGGGCAGGCCTGGCTCCGCGGCGGCGGAGAGGACGCGCCCCGGCAGGTGACGCCGGTGGACCTCCCCCAAAAGCGCCCGGGCTTCAGGAGCGGCCGGATCCCCGGAGACCACGATCTCCAGGGGAGGGCGGCGCGCCTGGTCGAGGACGCCAAGAAGGCCCGGAAAGGCCCGGGGCGCCCGAGCCATCCACGGGGCGAACACCCGCAGCACCCCTTCGGCCGCCTGCCGGAAGTCCTCCCGGTCGAGGTGACGGGCGAGCCGCAGCAGCGCCCGGGCGGCCAGGGTGTTGCCGGAAGGAACGGCCTGGTCGAAACCGGGCTTCTGCCGGAAAAGCAGGTCCGCCTGCCCGGCCTCCGTGCCGAAGAATCCGCCTGCCACGTCCTGGAATCGGGCCAGCATCGTCTCGCCCAGGGCCTCCCCCCAGCACAGCCAGGCGGGATCGAAGTCCGCCTCGAAGAGGTCCACCAGACCGTCGGCCACGGCGCCGTAGTCCTCCAGGAAGGCGGGCGTGTGGGCCCTCCCGCCCCGCCAGACGCGCCGGAGCCCCTCCCCGGTCCAGAGCTCCCCCCGGAGGAAGGCCGCACAGGCCTGGGCGGCCTCCAGGTACCGGGCATCTCCGAGCACCTGGGCGCCCCGCGCCATCGCCGAAAGGGCGAGCCCGTTCCAGGAGGCCAGCACCTTGTCGTCCTTCCCGGGACGGACCCGGCGGTCGCGCCAGGCCCGCAGCCGCTCCCTCAGATCGGCGTCTTCGCCGGAGGGCAGTTCGGCCCCTTCCGGACAGGAGAACCGGTGCACGACGCTGCGGCCGCGTTCGAAGTTGCCCGTCTCGGTGATACCGAAGGCCGCGCAGAACCGCGCTCCGTCAGCCCCGCCGAGCGCCTCGCGAACCTCGGCGGGGGTGAAGACGTAGAACCGCCCTTCCTCGCCCTCACTGTCCGCGTCCTCGCTGGCGTGGAAGCCCCCCGCCGGATCCCGCAGGTCGCGCAGCAGGTAGTCCAGGGTCTCCCGCGCCACCTGGGCGTACCGCGCCTCGCCTGTGGCCTGGAAGCCCGAGAGGTAGGCCGAGGCCAGCTGGGCGTTGTCGTAGAGCATCTTCTCGAAGTGGGGCACGAGCCACCGGTCGTCCACGCTGTAGCGGGCGAAGCCGCCGCCCAGGTGGTCGTACATCCCCCCTTCCCACATCGCGTCGAGGGTGCGGAGGGCCATGGCCCGGTCCTCTACCGTGCCCCGGGCCAGGATCAGCTCCACCGCCGCCGCCTGGGGGAACTTGGGCGCCGGGCCGAAACCTCCCCAGCGCGCGTCGAAGCTCCGGCGAAGCTGGCCCAGCGCCGCCTCGAAGCCCGCCCCGTCCGGCAGGCCGCCGCCCCCCTCCACCTCCGCCTGGCGGCGCAATTCCGCGGTCAGACCGGAAGCCTGGTCCTCCAGTTCCTGGCGCTGTGTGGCCCACAACTCCGCGACGCGGCGGAGCAGGGGCACGAAGCCGGGCATCCCGTCCCGGGGTTCCCGGGGGAAGTAGGTGCCTCCGAAGAAAGGCCGCAGGTCCGGCGTGAGCCACACGCTCATGGGCCAGCCGCCGCGCCCCGTGAGGGCCTGCACCGCGTCCATGTAGAGGTCGTCCAGGTCGGGCCGCTCCTCCCGATCCACCTTGATGGCCACGAAGTGGGCAT
>DAIDKC010000061.1 GCA_027451045.1 Holophagaceae bacterium
GGCAAGTGGAAGATGGGCTTCCAGGTGGCCGCCATCTCCTGCCTGATCCTCGGTCCCCGCCTGGACTTCTGGCTCTACGAGTGGACCCACAAGGAGATCTTCCGGTTCTTCATCCAGCTCAACCGCCCCTACACCTTCTTCTGGGGCATGGGCGTGCTTCTCCTCTGGGCTGCGGTGATCCTGGCCATCTGGAGCGCCGTGTCCTACTTCCACGCCTTCTGGAAGGTGGCGGGGCCCCGCATCCTGGCCGAGAACGGCCACCTCACGAGCACGGGCACCAAGGGAGACCCCGAATGATCCGCAAGTACCTCCTCACCGGCATATTCACCCTGCTGCCCATGGTCGTGACGCTCTGGATCCTCAAGGCCATCTTCAACGGCCTGGTGGGGATCTTCCGCGAGCCGCTGGCCTGGATCGTCCAGCTCATGCGCCTGCCCGACCTCCCCTACTGGGCCCTGGCCCTCTTCTCGGCCCTGGTCACCCTCCTGCTCCTGGCCACCGTGGGGGCGCTGGTGGGCAACTTCGCCGGCCGCCAGATCATGGACTGGCTCGACGAGCTGATGCTCCACGTGCCGGTGGTGAAGAGCATCTACGGCGCCACCCGCCAGCTCATGTCCGCAGTGCAGTCCGGCCAGGGGGGGAGTTTCAAGGAGGTCGTCCTGCTGGAATGGCCCCATGAAGGCGCCCACACCCTGGGCTTCGTCGCCAGCCGCGACTGCGGCTGGGCCCTGCCCGGCGAACCCGGGCGTATCGCGGTGTACGTGCCCACCGCACCCAATCCCACCTCCGGCTACGTGGTGATGGTGGACCAGGCCAAGGTGCGCCCCCTGGACCTCACGCCCGACCAGGCCCTCACCTGGGCGGTCAGCGGCGGGGTCGTGGCGCCCCAGCGGACGGGTACGGGCGCATTCCGGCTGCCGGATCCTGCATGACCAGCCTGAGGGGGAAGCGCATCCTGGTCACGGGCGCGGGCAGCGGCATCGGCCGCGCCGCGGCCCGTCTCTTCTGGGATTCGGGCGCGGACCTGATCCTGGCAGGCCGGCGCCTGCCCGCACTCCAGGAGACCCTCTGGGTGGCGAAGCATGTGGCCCTGGACCACGCGGATGATGCGGCGGTGGCGGCCTTCGCCGAGCAGTGTCCGGAGCTCGACGGGATGTTCCTCGCCGCGGGCCAGCTGGTCCCGGGCAGCGTCGCCGGCACGTCCGCCGAGACCTTCGATGCCATGCTCGCGGGCAACCTCAAGGGGCCCTGGCTGATGTGCCACCATCTCGGCGCCAGGATCCGGGAAGGCGGGAGTGTGGTGCTGGTCGGCTCCAACATCGGACTGCGGGCCATCCCCGACAGCGCCGCCTACAGCATCGCCAAGGCCGGGGTCCACATGCTGGCCCGGGTGCTGGCCCTGGAATGGGCGCCCCGGGGTGTCCGCTGCAACGCCATCGCCCCCGGCCCCGTGCATACCCCCATGGTCGAGGCCCGGATGGCCGCCAGTCCGGATCCCGCGGGGGACCTGGCCCGACTTGCCACCGTGAACCCCCTGCAGCGCATGGGGCACGCGGTCGAGGTCGCGCTCCTGGCGGCCCACCTGCTCAGCGACGAGAGCCCCTGGACCACGGGCACGGTGATCCCCATTGACGGCGGGGCCGACGCCGTCTTCTAGGACTCCGCCCATGCTCTTCGACTCCCCCTCCAGCTTCGGCCGCACCTTCCGCATCCTCACTTTCGGGGAGAGCCACGGACCGGCGGTGGGCGTGGTGCTGGACGGCGTGAAGCCGGGGCTGCCCTTCGACCTCGAGGTCATCCAGCAGGAGCTGGATCGGCGCAGGCCCGGCCAGTCGGACCTGGTCACCCCGCGCCAGGAGGCGGACCGGGTCCGGGTCCTCAGCGGGGTCTTCGAGGGACGCACCACGGGGCATCCCATCGCCCTGGTGGTGTTCAACGAGAACCAGCGCAGTGGGGATTATTCGGCCATCGCAGACCTGTTCCGGCCCGGCCACGCCGATCTCACCTACCAGCGGAAGTACGGGATCCGCGATCCCCGGGGCGGCGGGCGCAGCAGCGGCCGGGAGACCCTCGCCCGGGTGGCCGCAGGGGCCTGGGCCAAGCAGCAGCTGGCGGATCTGGGCGTCACCGTGCGCGGGTTCAACCGGGAGATCGCCGGGATTCCTGGTCGGCGAGTGGACTGGGCTTTCGTGGAGTCGAACCCGCTCCGGGTGTCTGACCCCGAGGCGTTCCAGGCTCAGCGACGGGCGGTGGAGGAGGCCCGGGCGGAAGGGGACAGCGTCGGGGGCCTCTGCGAGGTGTGGATCGAAGGCCTCCCGGGGGGCCTGGGGGACCCGGTCTTCGGCAAGCTGGATGCGATGCTGGCAGCGGCCTGCATGTCCATCGGCGCGGTGAAGGGCGTGGAACTGGGCGCCGGCTTCGCCAGTGCCCGCCGAAGGGGCAGCGAGAACAACGACCCCCTGGGGGTGGACGGACCGGAGAAGAACGACGCGGGCGGGGTCCTGGGCGGCATCAGCACCGGCGCGCCCCTGGTCGTCAGGCTGGCCGTGAAGCCCACCAGCTCCATTGCCCGGGCCCAGCGGACCATCGGCCAGGACGGCCACCCGGCGGAGATCGTCACCCGGGGCCGCCATGATCCCTGCATCGCGCCGCGCATCGTGCCGGTGGCCGAGGCGATGTGCGCCCTCGTGGTCTACGACGCCTGGCTCGCCCAGCAGGCGCTCCGGGACGGGGAGATGGCCGAGGCTCCGGAATGGGACTGGGAGGCCGTGGGGCGCATCCTGCACGGAACCCTGTGATGACCGCCACGTTTGGGAGAGAATGACGAAGCGGTGACGGCGCGCCGTCGGCCGCACCCGATCATGACCTCGTCTATGGAATGTCCGTTCCGCTCCGCCCCATCCGCATGGTGAACCGATGAAGCATGTGACCGTCGCCACCCGCGGCTCCCTCCTGGCCGTGGGCCAGGCCGAGCCCCTCGTACGCTTCCTTGAATCGAAGGGCTACGAGGTTTCCTGGCGCAAGTTCTCGACCTCGGGCGATCAGTGGCTCCAGGGCCCTCTCGACAAGGAATCCGGCGGCGGCTTCTTCACCAAGGAGCTGGAGGACGCCATGGCCGCCGGTGCCGCCGACCTCCTCATCCACAGCCTCAAGGACGTGTCCCTCGAGCGCCCGGAAGGCATCGTCCCGGTCTGCATTCCGAAGCGGGAGGATCCCGCGGATTGGCTGGTCATGCGCCCGGACGCCCCGGAGGATCTTGTGATCGGCACCAGCGCCGTGCGCCGCGAGCGCATGCTGCGCGCAGTCTTCCCCAAGGCCCGGTTCACCTGGATCCGGGGCAACGTGCCGACGCGCCTCCAGCGCGTGCGGGACGGCCTCCTGCGCGACGAGGCGCTTCACGCCACCATGCTGGCTGCTGCGGGGCTCAAGCGCCTGGGCCTGGGCCTGGAAGGCCTGACGGTGCGGCCCCTGTCGCCCACCGAGCTGCCCTCGGCCCCGGGGCAGGGCGCCCTCCTGGCCGAAGCCCGGGCGGATCGGCCCGACCTGCGGGAGGTCCTCTCGGAGATGCATGACGCGGATACGGCGCGTTGCGTGACGCTGGAACGACGGGTACTGGCGGGAATCGGCGGAGGATGCCAGCAACCCCTGGGCGCCCTGGCCGAACTCCAGCCGGACGGGAGCCTTCGGCTCCGCGCCGCCTATGCCGACGAATCGGGGGTCCGGCGGGCCGAGGCGTGCGGCACCGACGACCGGGCCATCCTGGACACGGTCCTGCGGGGCCTGGGGATCGCATGCGCCTGAACGGCGGCCGCCCCCGGCTGGCCCTCGCCCGGCCCGCGCAGCACCCGCTGTCCGACACCGTGCGGAAGGCCGGGTGGGAGCCCATCCCCTATTCCTTCACCCGCCTCCAGCCCTCCGCCCTCCCGCCTCCGATCCCTGTCCAGAGCGCTTTGGCCGTCCTGCTCCTGAGCCCTTCCGGAGCCAGGGTGGCGGGGCCCAAGCTGCCGTCGGGGACGGTCTGCCTCGTGCAGGGTGCCGGCACGGCCGAGGCCCTGGGGCGGGAGGACCTGGAGATCCGGCTGCCCTCCGAGGCCCGGGCCGAGGCCCTCTGGGACCTGGTCCGCGAACAGTTTCCCCGGGGGGGAGGCCTCGTGCTGGTGCGCGGGGAGCGCAGCCGGGAGTTCCTGGAGGAGGCCGCGAAGGGCACCGCCTGGCGCCTCCACCCCTGGATCACCCACCGCGAAGCGCCCCGCGTGCCCTTCCCCCCGCTCCCGGAGGTGGAGGGTGTCCTGGCCCTCAGCCCGCTGCAGGCGGAGATCCTGGCCCCCCTGACCCGCGGCGTGCTGCGCTTCGCCTGGGGCCTGGGGACCGCCAAGGCCTTCGAGAGGGCCGGCGCGCCGGCCCACGGCACCTGCGACCCCAAGCCCAGCCTGCTCTGGGCCATGCTCGCCCAGCACCTGAAGGAGGAGACCCCATGCTGAACCGCTCCCGACGCCTCCGAACCACCCCCGCCCTGCGCGACCTCGTGGCCGAGACCGACCTGCGTCCCCGCCACCTGGTCCAGCCCTACTTCGTCCAGCACCAGAAGGGCGTCAGCGAGATCGCCAGCCTGCCCGGCATCGTCCGCTCCGGCATCCACGAGACCGTCCAGCAGGTGGAGAAGGACCTCAAGCGCGGCCTGAAGAGCGTGCTGATCTTCGGCGTGCCTGACGCCCACGAGAAAAGCCCCGACGCCAAGGGCTGCCACGACCACGAAGGCGTGGTTCCCAAGGCCGTGGCCGCTCTCAAGAAGGCCTTCGGCCGCGACGTGATCGTCATGACCGATGTGTGCCTCTGCGCCTACACCACCTCGGGCCACTGCGGCCTGTCTGACGACGAGGGCGTGATCCTCAACGACGAGACGCTGCCGCTCCTCGCGGAGATGGCCCTGCGGCACGCCGAGGCGGGCGCCGACATCGTGGCCCCCAGCGACATGATGGACGGGCGCGTGGCGGCCATGCGCGCCCGCCTCGACGGTGCCGGATTCACCCAGACGGCCATCCTCAGCTACGCGATCAAGCATGCCGGTGCCTACTACGGCCCCTTCCGCGACGCCGCGGACAGCAGCCCGAAGTTCGGCGACCGCAAGACCTACCAGATGGATCCCCGGAACGCCCGCGAGGGCCTGCGGGACGCCCTCCTGGACGTGCAGGAGGGGGCCGACATGCTCATGGTCAAGCCGGCCCTGCCGAACCTCGACCTCATCTGGCGCCTGCGCGAGGCCCAGCTGGCGCCCATCTGCGCCTACCACGTCTCCAGCGAGTTCAGCATGGTGAAGGCCGCGGACCGCATGGGCTGGGTGAGCGGCGACCAGCTCATGCTCGAGCACCTGATCGCCATCCGGCGCGCTGGCGCGGACATGGTCGTGACCTACGCGGGCCGCGAGGCCGTGGAGAAGGGGTGGATCTCGTGAGCAACGACGCGCTTTTCCAGGAGGCCCTCACCCATTTCCCCGGCGGGGTATCCAGCCCCGTCCGCGCCTTCCGGGCCGTGGGCGGGACGCCGAAGTTCTTCCGGAAAGCCAGCGGCGCCTGGTTCGAGGACGAGGACGGCCGCCGGTTCCTCGATCTCTGCATGTCCTGGGGCCCGCTGATCCTCGGCCATGCCCGGCCGGAGATCCTCGCCGCCGTGACCGAATCCATGAACGAGGGCCTCACCTTCGGCGCCCCCAGCCGTCGTGAGCTGGCCCTGGCCCGCAAGATCAAGACGATGGTGCCCTTCATCGAGAAGATGCGCTTCGTCTCGTCGGGCACCGAGGCGGTGATGTCCGCCCTGCGCGCGGCCCGGGGCTTCACAGGCCGCGACCGCATCCTCAAGTTCGAGGGCTGCTACCACGGCCACAGCGACGGCCTCCTGGTCAAAGCCGGGTCGGGCCTCGTGACCTTCGGCGCGCCTACCAGCGCCGGCGTGCCCAAGGGCATCGCCGAGCTGACCTCCGTGGTGACGCTGGACGACCTGGACACCCTCGAGCGCACCTTCTCGGAGATGGGCAGCGAGCTGGCCGCGGCCATCATCGAGCCCATCCCCGCCAACAACGGCCTGCTGCTCCAGCGTCCCGAGTTCCTCCAGCGCCTCCGCGAACTCACCGCGAAGCACGGCGTGGTGCTCATCTTCGACGAGGTCATCAGCGGCTTCCGCGTGGCCCCCGGCGGCGCGGCCGAGCGGCTGGGCATCACGCCCGACCTGGCCACCTACGGCAAGATCATAGGCGGCGGCATGCCCGTGGGCCTCTACGGCGGGCGCAGGGACATCATGGGCGTCGTGGCGCCGGACGGCCCGGTCTACCAGGCCGGCACGCTCTCCGGGAATCCCGTGGCCATGGCCGCGGGCCTGGCCACCCTGGAACAGCTCACACCTGCCTTCTACGCCGATCTGGAGGCCAAGGCCGCTGCCTGGGCTGCCGCCTTCGCGACGATCCCCGGCCTCCACTGCCCGCGCTACGGCAGCCTGCTCTGGCCGCTGTTCCAGGATGGCGTCCGCCGCAGCGATGCCGTGAAGGGCGAGGCCATCGGAAGTTTCAACCGCCTGCACAAGGCCCTGCTGGACCAGGGCGTCTACCTGCCCCCCAGCGGCTACGAAGTGGCCTTCCTCAGCGGCGCCCACGGCGAGGCCGAGCTGGCCCACTTCAAGCGGGCCGTGGCCGCCGCGGCTCCGGCGTTCGCCTGACTTTCCCCGGTGCATCCATGACCCAGCCCCTCCTCCGCGTCCTCCAAGGCGAAACCCTCGACAAGCCTCCCGTCTGGTTCATGCGCCAGGCGGGGCGGTTCCTGCCGGAGTACCGGGCGGTCCGGGCCAAGGCCACCTTCGAGCAGCTGCTGAACGACTCCGACCTGGCCGCGGAAGTGACGCTCCAGCCCATCCGGCGCTTTCCCCAGATTGATGGCGCCATCATCTTCAGCGACATCCTGGTGATCCTCGACGCCCTGGGTTGCGAGGTCACCATCCCCGAGGGCGGCCCCCGCATCGGCAGGACGCTCGACCAGATCGCCCTCGACCGGCCCCTGGACGAGACGGTCTTCGAGCCCGTCTGCACGGCCATCGGGAAGGTGAAGAAGGAACTGCCGGCCAAGGTCACGATGCTCGGCTTCGCGGGCGCCCCCTGGACCCTGCTGGCCTACGGCATCGAGGGGAAGGGCAGCAAGAGCTGGGCGGGGGCCAAGGCCTTCCTGCACCAGGAGCCCGTGCTGGCCCGCAAGTGGCTGGACAAGCTGGCGGACGCGGCGGCCCGGCTGCTGAATCTCCACATCGGCGCCGGGGCCCAGGGCGTGCAGCTCTTCGACACCTGGGCCGGCGAACTGGATGCCGAGGACTACGCCACCTTTGCGCTGCCGGCGGTGGAGCGGACCCTTTCCCAGGTGACCGCAGCCCCGACGCTGTTCTTCGCCCGCACGGGCTACCTGCCCGACAGCCTCAACCAGCTGCCCTGCCAGGGTCTGGCCGTGCCCTGGCAGGTGCCTATCGCCGAGGCCCGCCGCCGCTTCCCCGGGAAGGTGCTCCAGGGCAACCTGGATCCCATCGCCCTCCTGGCCGGTCCCGAGGTGGCGCGGAAGAAGGCGAGGACCATCGTGGATGTCATGAAGGGGCATCCCCACATCTTCAACCTCGGCCACGGGCTGGTGCCCGAGACCGACCCGGCCGTCGTGGCGGCCGTGCTGGACGAAGTGAAGGCATGACTGAACACCGCCAAGACGCCAAGGATGCCAAGAGAAGGATCAGTGATAGGCTTGGCGCTCCTGGAGTCTTGGCGGTGATCTTTACCCCTGCGATTGGTACCGCTTTCTCCGACCGGATCCGCCCATGAACCAGCTTGCCGATCTCATCCGCCGCTACGACCGGCCCGGGCCCCGCTACACGGGCTATCCCATGCCGCCGGCCTGGAGCGACGACTTCCCGGAGCCCGAGGTCCTCTCGGCGCTGGAGCGGGCCAACCTCCGCAAGGAGGAGGCCCTCTCGCTCTACCTGCACATCCCCTTCTGCCCGCGGCGCTGCGCCTACTGCGGCTGCAACGTGGTGGTGAGTCCCCAGTACGATCCTGTGGAGAGCTACCTGGCCGCAGTGACCAAGGAGCTGGATCTGGTGGCCGCACGGATGCCGGATCGCCGGAAGGCCCTGCAGCTCCACTGGGGCGGCGGCACGCCCACCTACCTGAAGGTCCCCGAGCTGAAGCGTACCTTCAACCTCTTCAAGGAGCGCTTCGAGTTCCAGCCCGGGGCGGAGATCGCCATCGAGGTGGATCCCACCTTCCTCGAGCCCGACCAGCTGCCGGCCTTGCGCGAGATGGGCTTCAACCGCGTGTCCTTCGGGGTGCAGGATCTCGACGAGGGCGTGCAGGCGCTCATCACCCGCGGCCAGACCTGGGACCACACCCTCACGGCCATGAGGCAGTGCCGCGAGCTGGGTTTCGACGGCGTGAACCTCGACCTGGTCTACGGCCTGCCGGGCCAGACCCTCGACACCTTCCGCCGCACGCTGGAATCCACACTGGAGCTGTCGCCGGATCGCATGGCCATCTACGGTTTCGCCTACCTGCCCAGCATCATGCCCTTCCAGCGCAGCATCCCGGCGGAGACGCTGCCCACGCCGGATCAGCGGCTGGAGCTGCTGCTCTTGGCCTCCGACATCCTCGAGAAGTCCGGCTACATCGCCATCGGCATGGACCACTTTGCCCATCCGAACGATCCCATGGCCAAGGCGGTGAAGGAAGGGCGGCTCATCCGCAACTTCATGGGCTATGCCGTGGCCGCCGGCACGGATCTCCTGGGCTTCGGTCCCAGCGCCATCTCCAACGTGGCGGGGGTGTACGCGCAGAACGAGAAGATCCTTGCCAAGTGGGAGCGGGCCATCTCCTCCGGCCACCTGGCCGTGCACAAGGGCCACCACCTCTCCGAGGAGGATGAGCTGCGCCGCTGGGTGATCCACCACCTCATGGGCCACTTTGAACTGAGGTGGGACGACCTCAAGGCCCGCTTCCAGGTGGATGGCCCTGCCTATTTCTCGGATGCCGTGGCCCAACTGCAGGAGGAGGTGCCCCACGGCACCGTGGAGGTCCGTCCCGAAGGGGTCTTCATCACCCAGCTGGGGCGCCGCTTCGTGCGCAACCTGGTACAGCCCTTCGACGCCTACCTGGCCAAGCTGAGCGCCAAGACGCCTTTCTCCAGGACGGTCTGAGGTATTTCACGATATGCGACCGTGATGTGTTGAATCGGAGGGCCCGCGGCCTACATTTGGGGGCAGCGGCGGTTCGCCAGAAGGTGGTGCCCCTGCAGTCCGGTCCGGCCGAGGAACGGTGGTTCGCATCCGCCCGGTCAGCGACGTCCAAGCTGCGCGGAGGTCTCCATGCTGCCCTTCCTCCTCCTGCCTGTTCTCGTCGCCCAGGCCCCCGCGCCGGCCTCGGTCATTCCGGGTGCGGTGGAGGTGGCTCCCGGGGTGTTCGTCCTCAAGGGACTGCCCCATCCCGGACTCTGCGAGATCCTGCCGAAGGTCCATGTGGTCCGGGTGGTGGACCTCCGGCGGGATGATGAACCCAACCTGGATTGCGAGGCCGAGGCCTCCCGCCTCGAGCCGATGGGCATCCAGTACCTCCGCTACACCGTGACCAACCACCCCACCGTGGCGGATTTCGATTTCCTCAGGACGCTCCTGAGGGATCTTCCTCGCAGCGCCCGGGTTCTCATCCATTGCAGCAACGGCAACCGAGCGGCCGCCGCTGTGGTGCCCTGGCTGGTGCTGGACCATGGCAAGAGCATCGAGGAGGCCTTCTCCATCGCCCGTTCCGCCGGCCTGAAGTCTCCGGACACCGAGTCGGCCATCCGGAAGTACCTCGCGGCCAACGGCCGAACCTGAGCCGGAATCAGGAATCGGGGAAAAGCCCCTTCAGGACCTCGGGTGCCTGGGGCTGTCCGGCCTTCGCGGCCTTCTCGAACCACCGGCGAGACCCGGCCCGATCCTGCGCAATGCCTCGTCCCTGGTAGAGCCGGATGGCGAACTCGTACATCCCCTCCGGATCTCCG
>DAIDKC010000062.1 GCA_027451045.1 Holophagaceae bacterium
CAGGCTCGGCGCCAGGCAGACGCCGAAGAGGGCCAGCACCAGACGGGTGCGGATGCGGGCGCCCAGGATGCCCTTGCGGCGCTCGAAATAGAGCTTGGCCAGGCTGCGGGCCACGATGAAGAGCAGCGTCCCGATGGCCAGCACGTTGGCCAGGCCCAGGGCCACCAGGGCCCAGCGGGAGGGCGCATCCAGCCCCGCGTCCGCGATGCGTCCCCCCAGCGCCTTGTAGGCCAGGATGATCATGGTGATGAGCACGCCCAGGCCGATGGCCACGTAGAGGCGCGTCAGCTCGGGATGCCGCGTCCGGCGGGGGAGGGCCATGTCCAGCAGGCTATCCTGGAAGGGCCGGGAGCGGCAGGAGGAAGCGGATGGGCGATGCGCGAGCGGAAGCGGGCAGGCGCAGGTTCCTGGCCCACTTCATCCCGGCCGGCGACCTGCCCGTGCTCGAGCCGCCCCCGCCGGATGACGCCTGGGAGCGGGTGGAAGCCGGAGGCGAGGCATTCCCGCGCCTCGCGGTGGAGCTCTGGACCTCCCGCCAGCGCCAGGCCGCCAGCCTCCACGAAGTCTCCTACCGCGCCTGCTACAAGCCCCAGCTCCCCCGCCACTTCATCGAGCGCCTGACCCGGCCCGGCGACCTCGTCTACGACCCCTTCAGCGGCCGGGGCACCACCGCCGTCGAGGCGGCCCTCCTGGGGCGGCGCGTGGCTGCCAACGACGCCAATCCCCTCTCCCGGATGCTGGCAGAGCCCCGCCTGGGCCCGCCGGATCCCGGGGCCGTGGAGGCGCGCCTGCAGGCCATCCCCCGCGCCGGGACCCAGGACGGCCTCGACCTGTCCATGTTCTTCCACCCGGACACGGAGGCCGAGATCCGTGGCCTGCGGGACTGGTGCCTGGCGCGGGCTGCCGGAGGCGGGCTGGATCCCGTGGACGCCTGGATCCGCATGGTGGCCACCAACCGGCTCACGGGCCACAGCCCGGGGTTCTTCTCCGTCTACACCCTGCCCCCCAACCAGGCCGTCACCGCCGAGAAGCAGCGTCAGCTCAACCGCCAGCGGGGCCAGGTGCCTCCGTACCGGGACACCAACGCCCTGATCCTCAAGAAGACGCGACAGCTGCTGTCAGGCCTGGACGCGGACCAGCGCCGGAACCTCGCCGCCGCAGCCCGGGATGCCGCCTTCCTCACCGGCGACGCCCGCGCCGTCCCCCTGCCGGAGGCCTCGGTCCAGCTCACCGTGACCTCGCCGCCCTTCCTTGACGTGGTGGACTACGCCGCCGACAACTGGCTGCGCTGCTGGTTCAACGGCCTGGACGCCGAGGCCATCGGCCGGGAGCTGAGCACGTTCCGCAGCCTCGCCGCCTGGTCCGAAGCCATGGCGGGCGTCTTCGCCGAGCTCGCCCGCCTCACGCGCCCCGGCGGTTTCGTGGCCTTCGAGGTGGGCGAGATCCGGGGCGGGAAGCTGAAGCTGGACGAGGTGGTGCTCCCGCTGGGGCTCGCGGCGGGCTTCAAGGGCCACGGCATCCTCGTCAACCGCCAGGCCTTCACCAAGACCGCCCACATCTGGGGCGTGGACAACAACGGCAAGGGAACCAACAGCAACCGGGTGGTGCTCTTCGAGCAGCCCTGACGGGGGTGCAGGAGGCCCGGCCTCCTGCACCCCCGCCGCCCGCGGATCAGAA
>DAIDKC010000063.1 GCA_027451045.1 Holophagaceae bacterium
GCAGCAGCAGGGGGCCCGAGAGGCCCAGGATCAGGCAGAGGAGGGCGAGGAAGGCCATGGGTTGGAGGAGGGTGCCGGAGGGGTCGTGGGCGTGCTCCGCCTCGGCGGTGCGGGGAGCGCCCAGGAAGACCAGGCCGAGAAAGCGGGCGAAGGCCACGGCCGCCAGGCCGCCCGTGAGGGCCAGGGCGAGCAGGGCCAGGGCCCCGGACCAGGGATGGCCCTGGACCAGGGCGCCGAACAGCCCCCGGTAGAGGCACCACTCCCCCAGGAACCCGTTGAAGGGGGGGAGGGCGGCGACCGCCAGGATCCCGGGGACGAGCAGCAGCAGCGTGCGGGGCATCCGGGCCCCGAGGCCGCCC
The DNA here is from genome assembly GCA_027451045.1 of Holophagaceae bacterium. Classification (GTDB taxonomy): domain Bacteria; phylum Acidobacteriota; class Holophagae; order Holophagales; family Holophagaceae; genus Geothrix. The sequence goes on from DAIDKC010000063.1 coordinate 360, forward strand.
AGGCGCTCCATGTCCCGGGTGCCTGTGGCGTGGAGGACCGACCCGGCGCCCAGGAAGAGGAGGCCCTTGAAGGTGGCGTGGTTCCACACGTGGAAGAGGGCTGCGCCGAACCCCAGGGCTTCCAGCCAGGGATCATGGAGGGCCCGGCCGGTCCAGCCCAGCCCCACGCCCATGGCGATGATCCCCAGGTTCTCCACGCTGGAGTAGGCCAGCAGGCGCTTGAGGTCGCGCTGCGCCAGGGCGTTCCCCACGCCCCAGACGGCCGTGACCGCGCCCAGGGCCAGCAGGCCGCCGCCGAAGCCCCGGGGGATGCCGGGGAGCAGGCCCGAGACCCGCAGCAGGCCGTACACGCCGGCCTTCAGCATCACCGCCGACAGGAGGGCCGAGGCGTGGCTGGGGGCGCTGGAGTGGGCCGAGGGCAGCCAGAAATGGAGCGGGAAGAGCCCCATCTTGAAGCCGAATCCCACCAGGGCCAGGAGGAGGATCCAGCCGTCCAGGGGCGAGGCCGGGCCCTTGGCCGGCATCCAGAGCAGGCTGCCGGTCCGGTGGGCCAGCAGCACCACCATGGCCGTGAGGGCGAGGGTCCCCGCGTGGGTGCAGACGAGGTAGACCCAGCCCGCCCGCCGCACCTCCGGCCGCTCGTGCTCCGCCTGGATGAGGAAGAAGGCGGAGACGGCCATGGCCTCCCACGCCACCAGGAACACCAGCCCCTGGCGCGCCACGAAGAGCAGCGTCATGGCCGCCACCTGGGCCGCATAGAAGAAGCGCACGGGCCGCCCCGAGCCCCGGGGAGCGGCGAGAGGCCAGTACTCCCGGCCGTAGAGGAGCCCGAGGGCCGCGACGAGGTGGAGGGGGAGCAGGAAGGCCGCCGAAAGGGCATCCACCTGGAACCGGGCCGGGGTTCCCCAGAAGGGGAAGGCCAGACCGGGCTCCGGGTGTCCCAGCAGGGGGTGGAGGGCGCCCAGGGCCGCCAGCAGGGAACCCAGGAGGCCCAGGGCGGTGGCCGCCCGGTCCCCCCGCGGTCCCGCCAGGGGCAGGAGGCCGGCTGCGGCCCAGCAGCCCGCGGCGGCGAGGATGAGGATGACGTCCAGCGTCTGCATCGCGCTCCAGGGGGGACGGGCCCCCGGGAGTCCCCAGGCCGGAGGCCGGGCGGGGCGCGGCGGATCGGGATTCGCGGGGCTGCGTCTCCTCCATCATAGACCCACGGGCCCTGCGCCGTGGGTCACAGCGGGGAGCCGGGTGTCAGAACACCCGCAGGAGGGCCGCGTAGCCGTTCACGCAGCGGACTCCGGCGATGTCGCTCTGCAGGCCCACCCCCAGGTCCACCCGGATCGCGGTGAACCAGCCGAAGCCGGGCAGGTCGCCCGTGATGCCCAGTCCGGTCACGCCGTAGGTCTTCTGGTCATCCAGGCTGCGGGCGTCCGCATGCTCCAGGCTGAGGGACAGGCGCAGGCTGGGGCCCGTGGGGATGGCCAGGGCCGCCTTCTCCCAGGCCACGCGGTCGGCGGCGATGGCATTGGCGCGGATGCCCGCGATGCGCACGACGCCGCCCATGCCCCCCAGGTCCAGGGCGTTGAAGCGGTCGAAGGCCCTGCCCCCGGCCCAGCCGGCCTCGCCGTGGAACCAGAGGCCCGGCCTCATCTCCCGGTCCAGGCCCACGCTCCCCCCCCAGCGCCGGAAGCGGCCCCCATCGGGCACGGCCAGGGGCGCGGCGGCCAGCCCGTAGGTCCCGTCCGGCCGGTCCCCCCAGCCGTGGAAGGCCCGGACCTGGAATCCGCGGAACAGCCAGGAGGCCTGGAGGGTGGCGACGCGCGTGAGGCCCGAGGGCGGCAGCTGGTAGCCCGGGGTCCGGTACTTGCTGTCGCCTTCGCTGTAGCTGTCGTACTGGAAGTCCCCCTTCCCCTCCAGGCGGAAGCCCGCCCCCAGGTCGTGCCCCAGGGCCAGGCCCAGCTGGCCGAAGCGGTGGCCCACGCCGTCCTGGTCGGACAGGCGCCCGTCCACCACCGGCCTCTCCGTGCTCTTCAGCAGGAGGGTCGTGGCCTTGGCGCTGAAGTCGAAGCCGGCGATCCCGTGGGGCAGGGCGAGGCTGGCGGTGTTGTAGAGGAGGGCCGTGAGGGCATTGACCTGGATGCCTTTCCCGAAGGCGTTGTAGTTGAAATAGAGCAGGCCACCCAGGGGCACCACCGAAGGCGTCATGCCCGGATCCACCAGCACGACGCCCGCCAGGGCCCGCCCGCTGCTCTTGGGCTTCGACTCGATCCGGCGGGTGCCGTCCGGCTGGCGGGTGAAGTAGCGCGTCCCGTCCGGGGTCACCTTCAGCATGGTGGCCCGGGAGGTCCGCGCCGCGGCCCGGGCGGCCGCGAAGCCGGGCTGGTTCAGCCGGAAGCGGGAGTAGCGGAAGTGGCGCTGGACCTGGAGCATGCCCTCGGGGCTGACCCAGCGCTCGTAGGTCCGGATGGAGACGGGCCGCCACACCCCCGGCGCCACTTCGCCGTAGGTGAGGATCTCCCGCTCGCTCTTCACCATTCCCGGCAGGCCGGAGCGTTCCCGGTGCTCCTCCAGGATCTGGCCCGTGGCCTCGTCGGCCACCAGGTCGCCCCGGTAGAGGAGGGGGTCGCCGTCCACGGGCTGGAAGCGCAGGCGGCGGCGTCCCGGGCCCGCGGGGCCGCCATCGGAGTAGCGGTAGCGCTCCGTCAGGCTGAGGCCCACGGGCATGGACATGGACTGGCGGCTCTCGATGAGGGGCAGCTGCACGCCGCCGGGCAGGTTGGCCTTCACGCCGTTGAGGCGCACCTCCTCCTGGACCAGTTCGGGCCAGGCCCCCGCCCGCTCGTAGTAGCCGAAGCTGAAGCCGAGGTCGGCTCCCTGGCCGGAGCGGCCCTGGACGTGGAGGTCCAGTTCCGCGTGGGCCCGGAGGGTATGCACCGCGGCGCGGTCCCTCAGCTGGGC
>DAIDKC010000064.1 GCA_027451045.1 Holophagaceae bacterium
TCTACGCCTTCTGCGAGGCCACCGTGCCCAAGCTCACCGTCATCACCCGCAAGGCCTACGGCGGCGCCTACTGCGTGATGGCCAGCAAGCACATCCGCACGGACTTCAACTTCGCCTACCCCACCGCCGAGATCGCCGTCATGGGCGCCGAGGGCGCCATGAACGTGCTCCACGGCAAGGCCATCGCCGCCGCCCCGGACCCCGCCGCCAAGCGCGCCGAGCTCATCGCGGACTACAACGAGAAGTTCGCCAATCCCTACATCGCTGCGGAATTCGGCTTCGTGGACGAGGTGATCCTGCCGCGCCAGACGCGCCAGAAGCTCATCAAGGCCCTGGCCTTCCTCGACACCAAGCGGGACTCCCTGCCCCCGAAGAAGCACGGGAACATCCCCCTGTGAGCGGACCGACCCCCCGCCTCCTCTTCCTCGACGCCCAGGACCGGGTCCGGACCGGCTGGAAGGTGCTGGGCTACGTCGTATGCGTCCTGGCCCTCGGGTTCATCCTCGAACTCGCCTTCGGCCTGGTCCCCCCGCGCCTGCGCGGCGAGGATGTCGGCGTGTGGCTCGAGTTCCTTGTGTTCCTGGGGGCGGCCTGGGCCTGCCTGCGCCTGGAGGGGGAGCCCCTCGCCTCCATCGGCTTCCGCTTCGGCGGGCGCTGGAGCCGGGAGTTCGCCCTGGGGGCGCTGGGCGGGTTCCTCCTCATGGCTGTCACTGCCGGGATCGTCCGGCTGGCGGGGGGCTTCCACTGGGTCCGCACCCCGGGGGTCGGCGCCGCCGCCCTCGCCCGGGCCTTCCTGCTCTACCTGGGGGTGGGCTTCGCCGAGGAGACGGGCTTCCGCGGCTACGCCTTCCAGCGCCTGGTCCGGGGCATCGGCCCCTGGGGCGCCCAGATCCTCTTCGCGCTCCTCTTCGCCCTGGCCCATTGGCACAACCCCGGTATGGCCGGTGCCACGAAAATCTGGGCTACGTTGAACATCGGCCTCGCGGCGATCCTCCTCGGCCTGGCCTATCTCCGCACGGAGAGCCTCGCGCTGGCCATCGGCATCCACCTGGGCTGGAACTGGACCCAGGGCAGCCTGCTGGGCTTCGGCGTCAGCGGGACGACCGGCACGCCGGGCCTCTGGTCGCCCGTGTTCCAGGGGCGGCCCGTGTGGCTCACGGGCGGCGCCTTCGGCCTGGAGGCCAGCCTGCCCTGCGCCCTGGTCTGCGGCCTGGCCATCCTGCTGCTGGCCCGCTGGAAGGGGCGTCCGGCCGGGGAGCGCCGCCCGGCCTGATCAGCCCGGGAGCCTGGTCTCCCCCAGGAAGGCCTCTAGGGCATCCAGCTGGTGCTCGAGATCCTGGAGGGCCCGCCCCACATTCTCCGTGGCCAGGGAGACGGTTTCTGCGGCCCCCCGCATGCCGCCGAAGGCGTCGGCCACCTGACCCGCCGCGCGCTGCTGGTTCTGGCTGGTGTCGGCCATCTCCCCGATCCGCCCAGCGGCCTCCTGGGATGCGGAGATGATGCCCTCCAGCGCCTCGGCCAGGGCCTGGGCGTCC
>DAIDKC010000065.1 GCA_027451045.1 Holophagaceae bacterium
CGCCGGCACCGGCATCCAGGCCGCGTTCCGCCAGGAAGGACGCTCCCGCCCCCTGCGCGGATCTCTCGAGGAGGATCTCATCCGCATGGCCCAGGAGCTGATGACCAACGCCCTGCGGCACGGCCATGCCCGGAGCCTGGAGGTGGTGCTGGCCTACGAGACCCGCCGGGTGTGCCTCTCCATCCAGGATGATGGTCGGGGCTTCGACCCCGGCGCCGCGGCCGGAGGCTACGGCCTGCGCAGCATCCGCGAAAGCCTGCGCGCCCTGAAGGGCCAGATCGAGATGGCCAGCCGGCCCGGAGCGGGCGCCCGTGTCACCCTGGTCCTGCCGATCCGGAGGAGATGGCCGTGAGCGAACCCATCCGCCTGCTCATCGTGGACGACCATCCCGTGGTCCGGGACGGCCTCGTGGCCATCCTCCACCAGGCGGAACCGGATCTGGTGGTGGTCGGGGAGGCCGGGGACGGACGGGAGGCCGTGGCGCGGTGGCGGGAGCTGAGGCCGAGCGTCACGATCATGGACCTCCAGCTGCCGGGCCAGAGCGGAGTGGAGGCCATCGCGGCCATCCGGAAGGAGGATCCCGAGGCCCGCATCCTCGTGCTCACCACCTTCGACGGGGACGCCGACATCCAGCGGGCCCTGGAGGCCGGGGCCCGGGGCTACCTGCTGAAGAGCATCCGCCGGCCCGTGCTGCTAGAGGCCGTGCGCGCCGTGGCCGCGGGCCAGCGCTACCTCCCGCCGGCCACCTCCGCACGCCTGGTGGAGGGACTGGAGGCCGAGCGGCTCACGGCACGGGAACTGGACGTCCTCGCCTTCCTCGCCCAGGGCCTGCGGAACCGGGAGATCGCCGAGGAGCTGGGCCTCGCGGAACCCACGGTGAAGATCCACGTGAACAACCTGCTGCGCAAGCTCCAGGTCAAGGACCGCACCGAGGCCGCCGTGGTGGCCCTCCGTCGGGGGCTCGTGCACCTGCGGTAGGCGCTACTTCCGGAACACGAAGAACACCGCCCCCACCAGGCACAGTCCCGCCCAGAGGTGGTTCAAGTGCAGCTTCTGGCGCATGAACACCACCGCGAAGACCGCGAACACGCTGAGGGTGACGACCTCCTGGATGACCTTCAGCTGGGACAGGGTGAAGCGTCCGTAGCCGATGCGGTTGGCCGGCACGGCCAGGCAATACTCGAAGAACGCGATGCCCCAGCTGGAGACGATGGCCAGCCAGAGCGGCCAGTCCCGGTGCTTCAGGTGGCCGTACCAGGCGAAGGTCATGAACGTGTTGCTCAGGATGAGCAGCAGGACAGTCCGCATACCTCATCTCCCCGGGATCAGCGAGCGATCTCCACGGCGCGCAGCTCCCGCATGACCGTCACCTTGATCTGGCCGGGGTACTGCATCTCGCTCTCGATCCGGCGGGAGACGTCCTTCGCGATCCAGTAGGCCTGGTCGTCGTTCACGGAGCCCGCATCCACCATGATGCGGATCTCGCGGCCTGCCTGCATGGCGAAGCTCTTCTGCACGCCCTTGTAGCTGTTGGCGATCTCCTCGAGCTTCTCCAGCCGCTTGACGTAGGTCTCCAGCATCTCCCGCCGGGCGCCGGGCCGGGCCGCGCTCAGCGCGTCCGCCGCCGTCACCAGCATGGCCTCCACCGTCCGGGGCTCGAAGTCCCCGTGGTGGCAGCTCATCGCATGGATGACCGGCTCCTTCTCCCCGTAGCGCTGGAGGAGCTGCATGCCGATCTCGATGTGGGTGCCCTCCACCTCGCGGTCAATGGCCTTGCCGATGTCGTGAAAGAGCCCCGCCCGCCGCGCCAGCTTGGCGTTGGCGCCCATCTCGCCAGCCATGTACTCCGCGATGCGGGCCACCTCCTTGGTGTGCTCCAGCACGTTCTGGCCGTACGAGGTGCGGTAGTTCAGGCGGCCGACGAGCTTGTGCAGCTTGGGATGGACATCCGGGAAGCCCAGCTCGATGCAGGCGGCCTCCCCGATCTCCTTGAGGTGCTGGTCCATGTCCACCTTGACCTTCTCCACCACCTCCTCGATGCGCGCCGGGTGGATGCGGCCATCGGCCAGGAGCTTGAGGATGGACTGGCGGGCCACCTCGCGGCGGATGGGATCGAAGCTCGACACCACGATGCTCTCGGGCGTATCGTCCACGATCAGGTCGCAGCCCGTGGCCTTCTCCAGGGACCGGATGTTCCGGCCCTCGCGTCCGATGATGCGCCCCTTCAGGTCATCGCTGGGGAGCTGGACGGAACTGACGGCCTGCTCCGCCACCACATCCGAGGCCACCCGCTGGATGGCCGCCCCGATGGTCCAGCGGGCCTTCTTCAGGGCCTCCTCCTGGGCCTCCTCCTCGATGCGCCGCACCAGCTTGGCGGCGTCCATCTTGGCCGAGTACTCGAGCTGGGACGTGAGTTCCGCCTTGGCGTCCTCCCGGGTCAGGCCAGCGATCTCCTCCAGGCGGCGAGTCTGGGCCTCCACGAGCTGCTTGGCCTCGGCGCGCTGGGTCTCCAGCTTTTCCAATTCGGCCTTGCGCTTCTCGGTGAGGGCGTCGAGATCCTTGGTCCTCTGGTCCACCTGCTGGGTCTTCTTGTCGAGGCCCTCCTCCTTGGCCTGGAGGCGCTGCTCCTGCTTCTCCATGTTCTTCTGGCGCTCCGCCAGGAGCTTCTCGGCCTCCTGCCGGGCCTGGAGGGCCTGCTCCTTGGCCTTGAGTTCGGCCTCCTTCCGGAAGGCCTCCGCCTCCTGGGCGCCGCGCTCCTTCAGGCGCTGGGCCTCCCGCTCGGCCTCCTCCAGCAGGCGCTTGCGTTCGGCCTTGATGTCCGCCTCGGCCCGGGCCTGGGCCTGGGAGGCGTCCGTGGCCGCCTTCTGGGCCCGCACGGACATGAGGAAGGCCACGGCCCCGGCAGCCAGGGCCAGGAAGAGGAAGATCCAACTGATCAGATTCATGGGCGACTCCGGGGGAAGGTCCAGGAGCCACCAGCACGGTGATGTCAAAGTCCCCGCTCAGTCGTGGAGGCTTGCCGAGTTCCCTATCTGGTAGGGGGGAAACCAGGATCCCTGGCTAAGGCGCGCCGACGCGCGGAACGCACAGGACAGGGGGAAGGTCTCCCATATCGACTTACGGAACAAGCGCTTGGCCATCATCACGGGCCTCGCAGGGAGAATGTCAGCTTCCGTCCTCGTCCAGCAGGGGGACGGGGGCGGATGAAGCGTCCGGAACATCGTGCAGGAGCTTCGAGAGGGTCTGTTCCAGGTCTTGCGTGTGCTGGTTGGCTTCCTGTTCGAGGCGCGCCACACGGTGCGCCAGGTTCAGGGCGCCCAGAAGGTACCAGGACGGGGTGTCCAGCCCCTCCGGGACGCTGCCCCATCTTACCCGGCATTCCTCCTCCATGGCCTGGAAGGTCGCCTCGAGGATGCGCCTTGCCGCCGGCATCAGGTCGGGCCGGTCCGTGTGAACCTGCAGGCTGCGGCCCAGGACGTCGAGGGCGGCCGGGCGCGTGCCCGGGAGGGGCCGGGAGGGGTTCATCCCAGGGCCTCCAGGGACCGCAGGATGGCCGCCACCTGGTCCTTCACGGCCTCCCGCTCCTTCTGCAGGGCCGTCCGCTCGGCCTGGGCCTCCTCCAGGCGGGCCCGGAGCGACTGGAGCTCCTGGTCCCCGGCCGCCCGGAGCGCATCCAGCTCGTCCTTCAGCTGGTTGCGCTGCTGGACCAGCGCCTGGACTTTGGCTTCGAGCTGCTTCAGGAGATCCATGGACGGCCTCGGGTGATGGTCATTCTACGCCCGGAGGGTCGCCCCGAGGGACTGGGCCGCGGCCAGGGCCGCCGCCACCCACC
>DAIDKC010000066.1 GCA_027451045.1 Holophagaceae bacterium
ACCCCGGCACCATTACCGTGCTCAAGGGCAACAAGCCGCTCTGCCTGCGCATCCACCGCCAGCATCGGGTCCAGCCTGGCCAAGCTCTACTTCGAGCGGAAGAGCGGCATCCTGGGATCCCGCCTGCGGACGCGGATGGTGCTGACCCTCTTCGTGGTCGGGATCGTCCCGAGCCTGATCCTCTTCCTGGTGGGCCGGAACTTCATCAACAAGAACGTGGAACGCTGGTTCAGCCCCGAGACCGAGCAGGTGATCCGGGAGGGCAAGCAGGCCGCCGACGACCTCAGGGCCGCGATGCGGGCCCGCCTGGACTTCGGCGCCGCGCGGCTGGCGGCCTCCCCGTCGGAGGATCCCGCCGTGCTCCGGGCCGCCTCCGGCCTGGACCTCGTGGCCTTCCTCGGGCCGGGCCAGGGGGGCGGGGTCCGGGCGCTGGACCTCCCCGCCGGGCTGCCGCATCCGGATCTCGCCTCCCTTGGGGACGGGACCACGACCCAGCGGAACCGCAAGGGCATCTGGCTGCTCCGGGAGGTGGCCCGGGGCGACGGGCGCTGGGCCGTCGGCGTCTTCATGCCGCGGGAGATGGAGGAGCGCATGGTCTCCCTGGAGCACCGGTTCCGGGAGAGCCAGCAGATCCGGAGGGCGCGGAACACCTTCCAGACCCTGCCCCAGAGCACCTTCCTCTTCCTCACCCTGCTCACGCTCTTCTTCGCGGTGTGGACCGGGCTGGCCCTGGCCAAGTCGCTGAGCGAGCCCATCCGGGCCCTGGCGAAGGCGGCGCAGCGGGTAGGGGCCGGGGACCTGGACGTGCAGCTGCCGGAGCTGGGGGAGGACGAGCTCGCCTTCCTCGCCCGCACCTTCAACACCATGACCCGCGACCTGAAGACCAACCGCGCCGCCATCGAGGCCCAGGCCGCCCGCCTGGACCAGCAGCGGGCCTACCTCGACCAGATCCTCGCCGCGCTGCCCGTGGGGGTCATGAGCTGGCGGGCGGACGGCGAGCTGCGCACCTTCAACGCCGCGGCCCGGAGCTGGCTCGGTTTGGGGGGGGCCGATCCGGCCGAGGCCACCTGGGCCGGCGTGGCGCAGCTGCCGCGGCTGGGGCGCCTGCCGGAACTGGTGGCCCGGGTGCGGGAATCCCGGCGGGGGCTCCAGGAGGAGCTGCGCCTGGGCAGCGAGGGGGAGGGCCGCCCGGTGCGGGCGGTGCTGGAACCCCTCCAGAACGGGGGCGTGCTGGCGGTGTTGGAGGACCTCTCCCTCCTGGCCCAGGCGGAGAAGCGCGCGGCCTGGCAGGAGGTGGCCCGGCGCATGGCCCACGAGGTGAAGAACCCCCTGACGCCCATCCAGCTCACGGCCCAGCGCCTGCTGAGGCGGGGCCGGGAGGGGCGCCTGGATCCCGAATCCGTGCAGGAAGGCGCGGAAACGATCCTGGCGGAGGTGGCCAGCCTCTCGCGCCTGGTGGACAGCTTCAGCCGGTTCGCCCGCCTGCCGGTGCCCCAGCCCTCCCCGTGCGACCCGGCGGAGCTGCTGGGCCAGGTGCTGGTCCTCTACGAGCCCAACCACCCCGAAGTCCGCTGGCGGCTGGAGGTCCCGGAGGCCCCCGCCGGCGCCATCTGGGACCGGGACATGGTGAAGCGGGCCCTCATCAACCTGGTGGACAACGCCCTGGCCGCCCTGGAGGGGAGGCCGGGAACCCTGACCCTGAGCCTGTCGGCGGAGGGGGACGCCTTCCGCTATGACATCGCGGACGACGGCCCCGGCGTGCCCGAGCCGGACCGGGAGCGCCTCTTCGAGCCCTACTTCTCCACCAAGCGGAAAGGCACGGGCCTGGGCCTGGCCATCGTGCGCCGCATCGCCCAGGACCATGGCGGGGACGCCCGCTACGAACCCCTGGACCCCGGCAGCCGCTTCAGCCTGGTCCTGCCCCGCGGGCGGGCGATCTAGGCGCCGCCCCGGCGGCGGCGCAGCCAGAGGCCGACGGGTCCGACGACCAGCCAGGCCAGCAGGATGAGCTTGGTGAGGGGCAGCACGGGAATCCGCGAGGGGCGATACGCCAGGCCCCAGACTCGCATGGAGAGGGCTATGCTGGGCCCCATGGAGATTCCCCGGGAGACGTGCCTGCTGTCGGGCTGCGGCTACACCGGAGCGCGGCTGGCGCGGCGCCTCGCTCCTCCCGTGCTGGGCCTGGTCCGGACGGGGGCCTCGGTGGCGGCCCTGGCCCAGGCGCGGATCCCCGCCCTGGCGGTGGACCTGGACGGGGGCGAACCCCTGCCGCTGCCCGACCGCCTGGGGGCCGTGGCCTACCTGGCTCCGCCCGGGGGGAGCGGGTCCCAGGATGAGCGTCTCCGGCACTTCCTGGCCTCCCTGGGACCGGTCCGGCCCCGGAGCGTGCTCTACCTGAGTACCACCGCGGTGTACGGGGACACCGCCGGCGCCCCTGCGGACGAGGACGCCCCGGCTGCGCCGGGGGACACCCGGGCCCGGCAGCGGCTGGATGCCGAGGGACAGATCCGGGCCTGGTGCGGAGCGCGGGAGATCCGGTGGGCGGTCTTCCGGGTCGGGGCGATCTACGGCCCCTTCCGCCTGCCCCTGGACCGCCTCCGGCGCGGGGAGCCGGTGCTGAGGGAGGAGGACACGGGCCCGGGGAACCGAATCCACGTGGACGACCTGGTGGCCGCCTGCGCGGCCGTCCTGGAGGGCCCGGCGGAGGGCATCTTCAACCTCGTGGACGGCGTTCCCTGGAGTCCCGCGGCCTTCGCGGACCGGGTGGCCTTCCATGCGGGCCTGCCCCGGCCGCCCCGGATCGGCCGGTCCGAGGCGGAGCCGCGGCTCGGCCCGGCCTACCTCTCCTTCTTCCGCGAGCGACGGCGCGTCGTCTCCAGCCGCCTGGCCGGACTGGGCGTGGTGCCCCGGACACCGGAGGCGGGCATCCGGGACAGCCTGCGGGAGATGGGGCTGGAATCCCCCGGGGCGTGAGCCGGGGCGTTCCGGCGGGACTCAGTAGCGCAGCACGCTGAAGACGGGCAGGCCTTCGACCTTCTCCCGGCCGGGGAGGGAGGTCAGCTCGATGAACACCGTGAGCGCCACGGGCTGGGCCCCGGTGCGCTGGACCAGGCGCTGGGCGGCGGCGGCGGTGCCGCCGGTGGCCATGACATCGTCCACGATGAGCACCCGGTCGCCGGGTCCGAAGGCGTCGGTGTGGATCTCGAGGGCGTCGCTCCCGTACTCCAGGCCGTAGGGCTCCTTGTGGGTGGCCAGGGGCAGCTTCCCGGGCTTGCGGGCGGGGACGAAGCCCAGGCCCAGC
>DAIDKC010000067.1 GCA_027451045.1 Holophagaceae bacterium
AGGTGATCTCCTCCATGCTGCTGGCGGTTTCCTCCAGACTGGCGGCCTGCTCCTCGGTGCGGCGGCTGAGATCCTGGTTGCCCATGGAGATCTCCCCCGACGCCGTGGAAATGGCCTGGGCGCTCTCCTGGATCTGCAGCACCATCTCCCGCAGGCCCTCGTTGGTCTGGTTGAGGAGCCGTCCCAGTTCCCCGAGCTCGTCCCGGGATGCGAGGGCCACCCGCTGGGTGAGATCGCCCTGGGCGACGGTCTCGATCACGGCGCCCACGGCCTTCAGGGGCCGGATGATGCTGCGGGTGGTGAAATAGGCCATCAGGGCCCCGGCGAGCAAAGCGAGGATCGTGCCCGTGACCATCAGGGTCATGGCGGTCTGGTAGGCCGCCTTGGCCGCGGCGCGCTTCTCCTCGACCCTATCGTTGAAATACTTAACGGCCTTGACGATGGCGTCCTGCCAGTCCTGGACGGCGCCACGGTCCTCTCCCATCAGGGCCTGGATGGCTGCCGGTGCCTTTCCAGCCAGGGCCAGTTGGAGCACCTGGGTGTTGTAGGCCGTGCCCTTGACCTGGGCTGCGTCAATGGCGGCGCAGAGATCCTTCCCCTGCTGGGCCGATAGGCTGCCCTCGAGCTTCCTGAAGGCCGCGTCATAGGCCGCCTGGGCCTTGGCGATGTCCTCCGCATCGGCCTGCCGGCTGGCCTGGTCGTTCATCAGGAGGACGGTCCGGAGCAGGCGGGACTCGATGTTCACCTGGTCCGTCAGGTCCCGGGCCAGATGGGCCTGCATGTTGTAGTGTCTGACGATCTGCTCGGTATTCGCCTCGATCGCCCCCATCCGGTCCAGGCCGATGCCGGCCACCGCCAGGAGCAGGCCCAGGAGGATCGCGAAGCCGAGGGCGAGCCGGGTGCCAATTTTCAGGTTCGTCAGCATGATGCCTCCGGGATGAGACGGCGCCTACAAGAGGACTTGGGGTGCATGCCTCATCGGCGGGGCGATGCCGCTGTTGAAAAGCGCTGCGGGTCGAGTGATGGATGTCACGTTTTTCAAGGGATCTTGAGATGATTTGATGAAGAAGCCGCCTCCGGCTTCGCCAGAACTCCTGCTTGAGCCTGGGGTGGCCGAAGCAAAAGATGTCCCTGGGATCCCTGATGCCGCACCGCCGCCAGCCTTTGCCCGACGCCGCCCAGGGCGTTTCCCGGCCCGCACGCGCAGTCCTGCTGCCCGTCCTCCTCTGCGTGGCCATCCTCGCCGGGGGAGGCTACCTCCTGGCCCGCCATGTGCTGGGCGTGACCCAGCAGGAGGAGGAGGAACTCTCGACCATCGCCAACCTGAAGGCCGGGCAGGTCGCCACCTGGTATGCCGGGCTGCAGCATTTCGCGGAGCGGATGCGGCGGAACCGGGTCCTGCAGGAGCAGTTCCTCCGGGTCGTCGAGGGCACGGCAACCGCCCAGACCCGGGCCGACCTCCAGGCCTGGATGGGGGATCTCGGGGAGGACGGCTACGCCCCGGCGGCCCTTTTCGACCGGAGCGGCCGCGTCCGCCTGGCCTCCGCCCAAGGGGCGGGCACCATCTCCCTGGATGCCTCGGATCCTGACTTCAGGAGGGCCCTCGACCAGGGGGATGTCCTGGTCCAGGGATTCCACCGGGACGCCGCGGACCGGAAGGTCCATCTGAGCGTGTGGGTCCCTGTGACGCCGCGGAACGGCGGCCCCGCCCGGGGCCTCTTCCTGTTCCAGGTGGATGCCTCCCGTTTCCTGGAGCCCTTCCTGGGCACCTGGCCCACGGCCAGCGGTTCCGCCGAGACCCAGCTGGTGGAACGGAGCGGGAACGCAGTCGTCTACCTCAACCCGCAGCGGTTCACGCCTGCGAAGGGATTCACCCTCCGGATCCCCATCCGGGGGCACGAGAACCATCCCGCCGTGATGGCGGTGCTGGGCCGCGAGGGCCTGGTGACCGGGCCCGACTACCGGAAGGTCATGGTCCTGGCGGCCTTGCGGAAGATCCCCGGCACCCCCTGGGCGCTCGTGGCCAAGATGGACCGATCCGAGGTCTACGAGGCCGCCCGGCGGGAAGGGTGGTTCGGGGTGCTGGCCCTCCTGCTGCTCTCCGCGCTTGTCGCCATCATGGCGGCCTTCCTCTTCCACCGCCGTGCCCTGTGGGAGGCCCAGGAGATGCTCCGCCTGGAACGGGCGACGAAAGGGGCCACGGACCGGGCGCGCCACCTGATGGAGCAGGCCCACGACATCATCCTGGTGCTGGGCACCGACGGCCGGATCCTCGAGGCCAACCCCAGGGCCGTGGAGGCCTACGGCTACAGCCTGCAGGATCTCCTGGGCATGACCATCCTCGACCTCCGGGCCTCCGACACCCGGAACCTGGCCGAGGTCCAGATCGCCCAGGTCCGGGCAGGCACCTCCCAGCGCTTCGAGGCCCTCCATCGCCGCAGCGACGGCACCCTGTTCCCGGTGGAAGTGAGTTCGAGCCGGGTGACGGTGGGGGAGGAGACCTTCCTCCTGAGCTTCATCCGGGACATCACCGAACGGAAGGCCCAGGAGGGGGAGCTCCAGCGGCTGACCCGCCTCTATGCGGCGCTGAGCCAGGTGAACCAGGCCATCGTCTGGTCCGGGGACCGCCAGGCCCTGCTGGACAAGATCTGCGAAGTCATGGTGGAGTTCGGCGGCTTCAGCATGGCCTGGATCGGCTGGGAGGATCCGGAGACCCATCGGGTGCTGCCTGTGGCCCGGTACGGGGACCGCTGGGGCATCCTGGACCGAGTGGTGGTCCAGAGCGACGATACGTTCCTGGGCCATGGCCCCCTGGGCACGGCCATCCGGGAGGCTCGCCCCTGCCTCCTGAACGACTACCAGGCCGCTCCCGAGGGGGCCCCCTGGCGGACCGAGCTCCAGGCTTCCGGCCTGGCTTCCATCGCCGCCTTCCCGATCCGCCAGTCCGGAGCCGTGGTGGGCGGGATCGCCGTGTACTCCACCGAGAAGGACTTCTTCGGCCTTCAGGAGATGGCCCTCCTCGAGGAGGCCGCGGGGGATGTCTCCTTCGCCCTGGACCATCTGGCCATCGAGGCGCGGCGGGCGGAGGCCGAAGCGGAACTGCACCGCCAGGAGCGCTTCCTCCGGGAAGCCGAGGAGGCCGGGCGGGTAGGCTGCTACACCTGGGATATCCAGGGAGACCACTGGGTTGGGACTGCGCAGCTGGAGCAGATCTTCGGCATCGGACCCGATCATCCGCGGACCCTGCTGGGGTGGCTGGGGCTTGTGGCGCCCGAGGCCCGGGAGGACCTGTACCGCCACGTGGAGGAGCGGATCGCCCAGCACGCACGCTTCGACTACGAGTACCCGATCATCCGTCCTGCCGATGGAGCGCGCCGCTGGGCCTACGGGACCGGGGAGTTCACCTGGGATGCCGACGGGAAGGCCGTGGCCCTCACCGGGGTCATCCGGGATGTCACGGAGCGGAAGACCCGGGAGTTGGAACTGGAGCGCCTGAACCGGCTGTATGCGGCCCTGAGCCAGGTGAACCAGGTCATCGTCCGGGCCCGGACCCGCCCGGAACTGCTGGAAGGCGTCTGCCGGGCCCTCGTGGAACACGGGGGGTTCAACCTCGCGTGGATCGGCTGGGAACAGCCGAACACGCGGTGCGTGGAGGTCCTGGCCCGGTGGGGCGATGCCACGGGCATGCTGGATCGCGTGGTGGTGCGCACGGATGGGTCGCCCGAAGGGCGGGGCGCCATGGGGCCGGCCATCACCCTGGGGCGGCCTGCGATCTTCAATGACCTCCTGAACGATCCCCGCTCCGCGCCCTGGCGCCGGGAGCTCGA
>DAIDKC010000068.1 GCA_027451045.1 Holophagaceae bacterium
GGACGCCGCCGAAAAGGTGGTTGCCGCTGTCAAGTAATGCTGTCCGGGGGTTCCACGCTGCGCGCACACCCCCGGACCCCCGAGATGAGAGTGCGGGAGACCCGCACCCTCATCTCATTCCCGGAACCCGAATTCGAATTCAGCGAGGTATGACATGGCTGTTCTGGTGGGCAACCACACCAAATTGATCGTCCAGGGCATCACGGGCCGCGAGGGTCTCTTCCACGCCAAGGGCTGCCGCGACTACGGCACGAAAGTGGTGGGCGGCGTGACCCCCGGCAAGGGAGGCACCGAGATCGAAGGCTTCCCCGTCTTCAACACCGTCAAGGACGCGGTCGCGAAGACCGGCGCCAACGCCACCATGATCTTCGTTCCCCCCGTGGCCGCGGCGGACGCCATCCTCGAGGCCCTGGATGCGGGAATCGAGCTCATCGTCTGCATCACCGAGGGCATCCCCGTGCTCGACATGGTGAAGGTCAAGCGCGTCCTTCCCAACTACCCCAAGAGCCGCCTCATCGGCCCCAACTGCCCGGGCATCATCAGCCCCGGCCTGGCCAAGATCGGCATCATGCCCGGCCGCATCCACAAGCAGGGGAACGTCGGCGTGGTCAGCCGCTCGGGCACCCTCACCTATGAGGCCGTGGGCCAGCTCACTGCCCTGGGCATCGGGCAGAGCACCTGCATCGGCATCGGCGGCGACCCCGTGAACGGCACCAGCCACATTGATGCACTGGAGATGTTCAACAACGACCCCGACACCCACGCCGTCATCATGATCGGCGAGATCGGCGGCAGCGCCGAGGAAGAGGCCGCCGCCTGGGTGAAGGCGAACATGAAGAAGCCCGTGGTGGCCTTCATCGCCGGGCAGACGGCCCCTCCGGGGCGACGCATGGGCCACGCCGGCGCCATCATCTCCGGCGGCAAGGGCACCGCCGCCGAGAAGATGAAGGCGCTCCAGGCGGCCGGCATTACGGTCGTCCAGAGCCCCGCCGACATGGGCAAGGCCCTGGCCGAGCGGATCGGCAAGTAGTCCGCTTCTCCTTCTGGAGCCACGAGGGGCCGGGTGACCGGCCCCTCGTGGGCTATCATGCAGGCATGCTGATCTCCCGCGACCAGGTGCTCGATCCCGATATCGGCCTCCACGGCGCCCTTTTCGGCGGCGGCATGATGGCCCGCATGGACAAGGTGGCCGCCATCACGGCATCCCTCCTGTCCAGGAACCGCCGCTTCGTGACCCTCAAGGTCTCCGAACTGGTCTTCCATAGCCCGGTGCATCCTGGCGAGATCCTCGAGTTCCACGCCGCAGTGGCCCACCAGGGGCGCACGAGCATGGCCATCCAGATCGAGGTGCAGGTCTACGCGCCGGTCACGGACGTCCGCCGGGATGTCACCAGCGGGGAATTCGTGATGGTGGCGGTGGACGAGGCCGGCCATTCGGAAGCCATCCTCTGGAAGCAGGAAGCGCTCAGGTCCGCCTCGGCCCCCAGGCCTGGCAGAGGGGACGGCGCGTGAGCGACCTGGTGCCGGCCCACCTGGACCACCGCCGGGTCTGGCGGGACTTCGACTACTGCTATCCCGTGCTGAGCCGGAGGAGCAGGGGCCTGAGCCTCGGGGTCAACCTGAACCCGGACAAGGTGTGCAACTTCGATTGCGTGTACTGCGAAGTGGACAGGCTCAGTCCACCGGTCCGCCGGGACGTGGACGTGGACCAGATGGGCCAGGAACTGGAGCTGCTGCTGGACCTGGCGGTCAGTGGGGGGATCTACGACATTCCCCCCTTCGATTCGGCCCTGCCCGGGCAGCGGCGCCTGAACGACATCGCCTTCAGCGGCGACGGAGAGCCCACCACGGCCCGGGAATTCCCGGGAGCCGTGGCCCGTGCGGCGGCCCTGAAGGGCGCCCGCGACCTGGACGACGTGAAACTGGTGCTCATCACCGATGCAAGCCGGCTCCAGGCGCCAGAAGTCGTGCAGGGTCTGGAGATCCTCATGGCCAACCAGGGCGAGATCTGGGCCAAGCTGGATGCCGGCACCGAGGCCTACTACCGGGAGATCTGCCGCAGCCGCGTGCCTTTCGCCCGCATCCTCGACAACCTTCTGGTTGCGGCCCGCCGCTGGGGCATCGTCCTCCAGACCCTCTTCCTGTCCTGGCAGGGGCGCGGACCCGACGACCGCGAGCTCGGCGCCTACGCCAACCGCGTGCAGGCGATCCTGGAGCAGGGAGGGCGCATCAATGCCCTCCAGATCTACACAGTGGCGCGCCCCACGCCCGAACCCGAGGCCCGCCCTCTGCGCCGCCTCCAGATGGATGCCATCGCGGCGAACCTGCGAAGCCGGTTCCCGGGCCTGGCGATCGAGGTGTACTACGGTCCGGAGGAGTGGGCCTGACCTCATTCCAGCCGCGACCCCGGGGATTCCAGGGGTCAGGCCGGCGGAAGCAGCCCCAGTTCCGCGCGGTGCGCGTGCAGCACGGCGATGATGCGTGCGAGGTGATCCTCCTCGGCGCCGCCCAGGACCTCCGTGAGCAGGCGGAGCCCTTCCGCCACTTCGTGGCGGTCCACGCCGGCGGCGAAGGCCTTGTCCTTGAGCTTCTTCTTCACGCTTCTGGGCTCCAGTCCCTCGGTCCGGCCGGGTCGGACCAGGGCGCAAGCCATGATGAAGCCCGTGGGTTCGTCGGAGGCGAGCAGGGCCCGGTCCATCAGGCTGTCGTACGGAACGTTCCAGCGGGTGTAGTGGGCGCTGATGGCGTGGGCGATGGCCTCCTCACCGCGTTCCCTGAGCCAGGCCACGATGCGCTTCGGATGCTCCTCCGGCCAGGCCTCGTAATCGGCGTCATGCAGGAGTCCCGCCAGGCCGAAGAGGTCCGGGCTTTCCCCGGCACCGGTGGCGAGGTCGCGCATCACCAGCTCCACTGCGCGGGCGTGGATCCGCAGGCGCTCCGAAGGGGTCCAGGCGCAAAGGAGCTGCCAGGCTTCATCGCGGGTGAGCATCGGGACTCCGCTGGTCATGGGATGAGGAGGACGGACTTGAGGGGGCCGACCTCGGTATCACCGGGGTACCGCACGTGTTCCAGGAAGAGACCCGAGGCCGGAGCGGCCTTGGCGGCCCAGAACCGGTTGGCCGCTTCGGTGGGGGCGTCCAGGTCGTCGCCGAGCCTGGCTGGCTCCTCCTCCCCCATCGCGCAGGCGACGGCCGCCCCGACCATCCGCCGCACCTGGCGGCGGTAGAAATGGGCCGCCCTGACCCTGAGGAGTATCAGGGCCCCTGCCTCGGCCATGTCGCACTGGAGGATCCGGCACCGGCCATCCTCCTCCGGATCCAGTTCCGCGAAAGCGGCGACATTGCGGTCTCCGGGGAAGGCCTTCCAGGCCCGCGCCAGCCGGTCCAGGTCGAGGCGAGCCTTGGGCCACCAGATCCAGGGCTTGCCCAGGGCGCTGCGGCGGCGGCAGATCTGGTACAGGTAGGAGCGTTCCTGGGCGTCGTGGCGGGCATGGAACCCGGGCTGGCAGGCGCGCACGTCCCGGAGAGCGATGTCCTGGGGGAGGGTGGCATCCAGGATGCGGCGAAGCTCGCCGGGCCGGGGGGCGCCTGCGGCCTCCAGGTGCAGGTGGGCCACCTGGCCCAGGGCGTGGACGCCGGCATCGGTGCGTCCCGCGCCCCCGAGGGCGACCAGGCGCAGTCCGGCCTGGTGGATCGCGTGCTCGAGACTGCCAGCCACGGTGCGGACCCCTTCCCGGGTCTGCTTGGTCCCCTGCTTCTGCCATCCCTGGAACCGGCTCCCGTCGTATTCGAGAAGCAGGCGGTAGGCAGCGATGGATGCGTGGCGGGACGGCACGTCTCAATCCGCGAGAATGGCGCGGACAGCCTCCACCAGGACGGCGGGGTCATGGATCGGCTTCGCGAGGTAGCCCTGGGCGCCGGCGAGTTCCATATACTTCTCCCGGTCCCCGAACATGGCGTGGGCGGTGGCCAGGAGCACGGGGATGTGCTGCGTGACGGGATCCGCCTTGAGGAGCCGGGTGATGAAGATGCCGTCCACCCGCTGGCCCTGGTAGTTGGACCGCGACAGACTGACGTCCATGATGATGGCCGCCAGATCATCCTCCCGGGCCAGCTGTAGGATCTCGTCCACATCCTCCGAGACCAGCACCTCGAAGCCGCCCTTCTTAGTCAGGACGACCTGGATGAACCGGATGTTGATCGGATCGTCCTCCACCAGGAGGATGCGGTTGGACATGGCGGCCTCTGTGGCTCCAGCCTACATCATCCCGGTCAGATCCAAGCCCCCCGCCGCTGCTGGGCCTCCAGGGCGTCCAGGAGACTGTCCGGCACCCGGAGGCCGCCCCGGCCGGAACCGAGACGGATGCCGGGCTTGTGGGCACCGTGGTAGTCGCTGCCGCCGGTGACCACCATGCCGAGGCGTTTGGCGAGGCCCACGAAGTAGCGCTGTTCCGCGGCCCGGTACTCGCCGTAGTAGCCCTCCAGGCCTTCGAGTCCCTCCCGCTGGAGGTCCCCCATGGCGTCGTCCCAGGAGAACGCCCCTCCGGCGAAGCGGCCAGGATGGGCCACCACCGGCACGCCGCCGGCCTCGCGAATCCAGTGGGCCGCTTCCGCCGGGCTCAGTTCCTCGCGAGGAACGAAGGCGGGACCCTCGTCCCCGATGAGACGGGCGAATGCCTCCTCCGGGCGCCGCACGAATCCCTTGGCAGCGAGGGCATGGGCAATGTGGACTCGCGAGAGCAGGGGGGAATCGGCGTGGGCCTGGACTTCCTCCCGGCTCAGGGGGCAGCCGAGCTCGGCCAGCCGATGCAGCATGCGGTGGTTGCGATCCTCCCGGCGCTCCCGGAGTTCCACCAGCCGCGTCTGGAAGCGGCTATCGCCCGGATCCACCAGGAGTCCCAGCACGTGCAGCGAGCGGCCCAGGAACCTGCAGCTCAGTTCGATACCTGCGAGCAGCCGGACCTTCACGGAGGGCTGGGACGCGAGGAATGCGGGGATGCCCCCGAGGGTGTCGTGATCCGTGAGGCACAGGGCCGTCAGGCCGCAGGCTTCGCCCAGGAGGGCCACCACCTCGGGGGTGTCCGTTCCATCGGAATGGAGGGAATGGCAGTGGAGGTCAATCATCCTTGGCGGGGACCGGGCAGCTGGCCATTGGCGCGGTAGAGGGCGGCGAGGAGGACCGCCACGGCCTGGAAGAGGTCTGGCGGGATCAGGCGGTCCAGGTCGAGGGGTTCCAGGGCGGCGAGGAGATCGGGGTCCCGGGTGATGGCAACGCCATGCTGCTTTGCCAGTTCCAGGATCCGCTCGGCGAGCAGCCCCTGCCCCTTGGCCACGAGCCGAGGCGCCGCATCCTTGAAAGGAGGATCCGGCTGGTAGCGGAGAGCCGCAGCGCGAGTACGGGAAGGGCGGGCCATGGGGCCCCGGATGGACGGCTACTGGATGAAGGAGGAGGCGCTCTGGATCTCGTCCGCAGGCTCTTCCATGGCCAGCCGGCGGAAGAGCTTCATGTCGGCGAATGAGAGCAGACTCATGTAGGCGAAGCCGCTGAAGAAGAGCCAGAGGAAGGGCACGGAGGCCCACTTGCGGATGTAGATGGCCACGAGCAGGGCGCCGAAATAGTAGATGGCGAATGCCAGCTCCAGGAAGGTGAGGAGGCTCTTCGGCACCTTGTAGGCGCGCTTGCTGATGGCCTTGCCGTCGGCATCCACGCCCAGCTTAGGCGTGCGCTTGAACTCCTTGTCGTCCGTGAAGAACCCTTCCAGCACGGCCTTGGCCTGGTTCAGCGCGAGGCCGATCCCGAGACCCATGAGGCCAGGGATGTACTTCAGGCGCCGCTTCCAGCCGGTGTTGTCGGTCAGCTCCTTCTGGGAGAGGCCGAAGTAGAGGCCGACGCTGACGGCGTTCAGGAGGAAGAAGGGGCCGTCCGTGAGCAGCAGGATGTGCACGGGCGTGCCGGCCCGGATGATCATGCTGGGCACCATGATGATGGAGAGCACGACCATCAGCATGTAGTTGCAGTTGGCGGTCAGGTGGAACCAGCACTCCAGCTTGGTGTGCAGGCTCTCGTCCGACTTCCAGATGGTCTTCATCAGCTTGCGGATGACCTGGGCGTTGCCCTTGGCCCACCGGTGCTGCTGGCTCTTGAAGGCGTTGACCTCCACCGGGAGTTCGGCGGGCACGACGAGATCCTTGAGGTAGACGCCTTTCCAGCCCTTGAGCTGGGCGCGGTAGGAGAGGTCCGCATCCTCGGTGATGGTGTCGTGCTCCCAGCCACCAGCGTCGGCGATGGCGGACACGCGCCACATGCCGGCGGTGCCGCTGAAGTTGAAGAAGGCCTTGGAGCGGTGGCGGGCGGTGTGCTCGAAGACGAAGTGGCCGTCCAGAAGGATGGCCTGGACCTGGGTGAGGAGGGAGAACTCGCGGTTGAGGTGGGCCCAGCAGCCCTGGACGAAGGCCACCTTCTCGTCGGCGAAATGGGGCACGGCCTTACGGAGGAAGTCCTCGGTGGGCAGGAAGTCGGCGTCGAACATGGCCACCAGTTCGCCCTTGGCGACCTTGAGGCCTTCGGCCAGCGCCCCTGCCTTGAAGCCCGTGCGGTCCGTGCGATGGAGGTGCTGGATGTCGAAGCCCAGGGCCTTGTAGCGGTCCACGACGGCGGCGGCGACTTTCACCGTCTCGTCGGTGGAGTCGTCGAGCACCTGGATCTCGAGCTTGTCCTTGGGCCAGTCCATGCGAATGACATGGTCCATGAGGCGCTCGATCACGTTCATCTCGTTGAACACCGCCAGCTGGACGGTGACCACGGGCTGGTAGGACGCATCGCCCACGGGCTGAGGGACATCCTTCTTGTGGCGATAGTAGAGCAGCAGCATCCAGAGGCGATGCGCCCCATAGACACTCAGAATGGAGAGCAGCGTGAAGTAGATGACCAGCACGAGCGTCTTCAGGATCTCCATGTCGGCGTATATCCTCCCCGGCCCATGCCGAGGGCCGTCATCATTGTGCCTGGACGGCCCTGAAAATCCATGGAAAAGCTCACAAACTTTCAAGTCCGACCGATGCGGTTGGTAGGATGTCAGCGCAGCCAGGAACACGCATGGGAATGCCGGAGAACCTTCCAGAGACCATCGGGCGCTACCAGGTCCTCCGCCTCCTGGGCGAAGGCGCCATGGGCAGCGTGGTCCTTGCCGAAGATCCGAAGATCAAGCGGAAGGTGGCCATCAAGCTGGTGAAGCTCGATGCAGTGCGGAGCGAGGCCGACCGCCACGAATACCTCATGCGCTTCCAGCGGGAAGCCGAAGTCTCGGGCCTCCTGAACCATCCGGGCATCGTGGCGATCTACGATGTGGGCGAACTGGAGGGCATGGGGCCCTTCCTGGCCATGGAGTACGTCGCCGGGAGGCCGCTGGACGCCCTGATCAAGGCCGGAGCGGTGCTTTCCCTCAAGGAGAAGCTCCGCATCGCCGCCAGCATCGCCGACGCCCTGGACCACGCCCATGCCAAGGGCATCGTCCACCGGGACGTCAAGCCCGGGAATGTCATGATCGGGGAGGACGGGCGCGTCAAGCTGATGGATTTCGGCATCGCCAAGCGGGAGGACGCCAGCCTGACCCAGACTGGCACCTTCCTGGGAACGCCCAGCTATGCCAGTCCGGAGCAGATCAAGGAAGGGACGGTGGATGCGCGCTCCGACATCTTCAGCTTCGGCGTACTGGTGTTCGAGCTGGTCAGCGGCCAATCCCCTTTCCCGGGCAATTCGATCAACACGATTCTCTACCGGATCGTCAACGAGGCCCCCGTCGAGGTGAAGCCGCCCATCACCGGGATCCTGCCCGAGGGCTGGAGGCGGGTGTTCGAGCGGGTCCTCGCCAAGCAGCCCGCCGATCGGCATGCCAGCTGCACGGCCTTCATTCGCGACCTCATGGAGGCGGTGGTCGAGATGGAGAAGGACGACCGCCGGGCCCTCCTGGGGCTCCTCGGGATGAATGGCGACGGCCCCATGCCCCCCATCGTGTCCCGGGCCCACGAGGAGACGATGCTGGTGCCCCCGGAGCCGAAGCGGCGGCGGCGCGCCTGGATCCTGCCGGCCCTGTTCGCCGGACTCGGACTGGCCGGAGCAGGGTGGTTCCTCCTGCGCGGAAGCCGCGGGTTCCGCTACGAGATCAACTCCCATCCCCCAGGAGCCGCCGTCTTCGTGAACGGGGTGGCGGTGGGCCGGACCCCGCTCCTCCAGGTCCTTCACCGGGGCGACCGCATCCGGCTCACCGAGAGGGGCTACGCGCCCTGCGACTTCAGCTACCAGCCGGGAACCGCGCCTCCCACCTTCCCCTTGACCCCGGTGGTCACCCAGGAAGTCCTGGATTCCGTCCCCAGAGGGGCCAGCGCGGTGCTGGACGGCGTGCCGCTTGCAGGCGTCACCCCCCTGACGGTGTCCTGGAACCAGGGCGTCAAGCACCAGCTCACCCTGACGGAAGGGAACCTGGGCTTCCACTGGGATTTCGAGGCCGGCGAGACGCCCGGAGGCCGGATCTTCACCCTCCAGCCTGCGACCAGCGCCGGAACCCCGACGCCGCCTCCGCCCGCGGCGGGGGGGCCGGGTTCCCTGAAGCTGGAAGGCGCCTTCCCGGTCAGGGTGAGCGTGGATGGTCGGGACCTGGGGGAGATCGCTCCGGGGAAGGCGATCCCGCTCCCCTCGGGCACCCACCGGGTCACGATGGCGAGCACCCGCTATTTCTACCGTGAAACGCGGTCCGTCACGGTGGCCCCGGGCCAGCCTGCGCGCCTGGCGCTCCCGGGCGTGGTGAAGCTCACCCTGGACACCTACCCGGGCAGCGGCCACGTCTCCATTGACGGCCAGGATGCCGGGATCGAAAGCGACGGGAGCAGCGTGGAGGTGGCCTGCGGGCGCCACGTCATCTCCATCCGCAGCCCCGGCGGCTCGAAGACCCAGACCGTCGAGCTTACCCAGGACACCCACCTCAAAATGCCGCTGTAGGGGCCGCCTCCGGCGGAAGCCGGCCCCTTGGGTGATCGCGGTGGCCTTGGTATGGTGGAAGGTCCGACTGGGGAGTCGCCAAGTGGTAAGGCAGCGGGTTTTGGTCCCGCCATGCGAGGGTTCGAATCCTTCCTCCCCAACCATCCCGCCGGCCTCGCGAGGGGCCGGTGCGGCTCAGGGATTGG
>DAIDKC010000069.1 GCA_027451045.1 Holophagaceae bacterium
CACCCAGGCCCAGGGCCTCCTCCCGGGCCTTCGCGAGCAGGGCGTCCCCGACCTGGAAGGCGCGCCTCTGGGCCTGGGAGCTCCCCTCTCGGGCCAGCAGCTCCAGCTGCCGCCGCACCCAGCGCTGGGGCTCGCTCTCCGGCAGGCGCCCGGGCACACCCCCGGAGGCCTTGCCTTCGGAGGGTGCGAGCAGGATCAGCGGCAGGAAGGCGGGCATGGCTCCGGAGGACCTCGATGCCATCAGGATACCCGGCAGGAAGCGCCTCTTGAGGTCTGCCCGCGATCGGCCGATACCTATCCCGAGAGGGATCCATGGACATCAACTCGGCAGGCTCGCTGGCGCTGTTCTCCTACCAGAGCGCCCTGCAGTCGGGCTCCCAGGCCCAGGCCCTCCAGCAGGCCTTCCAGGCGGCCAGCGCCTCCGGGTCCCTGGTCGGGAACCTGGTGGGCGGGAGCACGGACGCAAGCGTGCTGTCCCTCTCCACCCAGCCCACGGAGAATCTCGCGACCTACCAGCTTGCAGCCCAGGCGGGGATGGGCGCCGCCTCCCTCCAGTCCATCATCTCCACCCCGACCCCCGACCAGTTGTTGTCCGCGGGCATGAACTCGGGGTCGCAGGGCTTCCCCGGGGTGGATCCCAACGTGGCCGAGGCCTGGAGCAGTTTCCAGTACGCCCAGGCCCAGTCGGGAATCCAGGCCGCGGCCTACAACCAGCAGCTGGCTGCCGCCGCGGAACTGACGGCCAGCACCAGTGCGATGAATCTCCTCGCCTGATCAGCCGGCGGACCGCGACAGCCAGGTTTCCAGGCTCACGAGCCTGAAGCCTGCCCAGAGGTCGCGAAGGCGCTCCCCATGCCCGCGCAGGCCCGCGCCGTGGGCGAAGCGGTGGCCGGGCCCGGCGCCGGGCAGGGCCGGCTGCCCCTCGTCCAGTTCCCAGGGGTGGAGCACCAGCGGCGTCCCCGCCCCTGCCAGGGCCAGCGCCTCGAGGGCGCGCCGGACGACTCCGAAGGGCAGGACCCGCAGGCCCCATCCCCAGAGGGGGCACCGGACCGGGCCGGACCACAGGACGGGGGGCGGCAGCTCCCACAGGCCCCCCGGAAGCCGGTGGGCCTCCCGGGGCCAGGCAGGATCCCCCAAGAGGGCCAGGGGGGCGCGGCTGGAATCGCACTGGAAGCCGGCCGCCAGGACCTCCTCCCACCAGTCCTCCGCCGCTCCCCGGAGGCTCCATTCGGGAGCCCGATGCGCCACGACGGATTGCCCGGACAGATCCTCCAGGCGGGCCTTCCCCTCCCTCAGTGCCTGCCGGAACGCCCCGCGGTCCAGTTCGAAGATCCGCCGATGGGTCAGGCCATGGAGCCCGATCCGGTGGCCCGCCGCGGCGATGCGGCGGATGAGGGCCGGATGGCGCCGGGCCTGATCCACCAGGCAGAACCACGTGGCGGTCGCCCCCAGCTCCCCGCAAAGCTCCAGGGCGAGCTCCGTGGCCCGGGGGAGGCGGCATTCGAAGCGGTCCAGGGCCTCGGGGGCATCGAAAGGCCGGCAGCAGAGCTGGAACCAGTCCTCCCAGTCCAGGGAGAGGGGGAGCTGCGGGCGGTTCAGGTGAAGTTCCGCTCGGAGAGGCTGATGAATTCCAGGGAGAAGTCGTCCAGCTCCGTCTGGAACTGCTTGAGCTGGCCCTGGAAGAAGTTGTAGGCCATGAGCGCAGGCACGGCCGCCACCAGGCCGATGGCCGTGGCCACCAGGGCCTCCGAGATGCCCGGGGCCACCGTGGCGAGGTTGGCGTTGCCCGTGGCGCCGATGCCCCGGAAGGCGTCAATGATGCCCCAGACCGTCCCGAAGAGCCCGATGAAGGGGCTCACGGCGGCCACGGTGGCGAGGATGCCGAGGTTGCGCTCCAGGCGGCCCATCTCCACGACACTGGCCCTCTGGAGGCTGCGCTCCACCGCCTCCATGCTGCGCAGCTGGGCGCGCCCGTCGTGCCCCACCTGGCGGAGCTGGTAGGTCACTTCCCCGTACCCCGCCACGAACAGGCCCACGAGGGGACTGATGGCGAACCGCTCTACCTGCTGCTTCAGCTCCCGCCAGTCGGTGGAGCGCTTGAACGCTCCCCGGAAACGCTCGGAGACCGTGCGGCTCCGGTGGTACAGGAAGGCCTTGCGGAGGATGATCATCCAGCTGGTCATCGAGAAGCAGAAGAGGATGACGAGCACGGTCTTGGCGACCGCGCCCGCGTGGAGAACCACCTCCAGCAGGTTCACCGTGTTGCCCGTGGCCACCGCCTGGACCGCCATGCCCCCTCCTCCGTGAGCGCCATCATAGCAAGCGGCCGTCCTGCGGCTACACTGGGCCTTTGCGCGAGGAAGCCCATGCAGGTGCTGGTCATTGGATCCGGATACGTCGGCCTGGTGGCCGCAGCCTGCTTCGCCGAAGCCGGCCACCGGGTCCTCGGGGTGGACGTGGATCCCCGGAAGATCGAGGCGCTCCGCGAGGGCCGCTCCCCGATCTACGAACCCGGCCTGGACGACCTGCTCACCCGCCATCTGGCCTCCGGCTCCCTCCGCTTCGGTACCGACCTGAAGGAAGGCATCGCCCTGGCCGATGCGGCCTTCATCTGCGTAGGCACCCCCCAGAGCGAGGACGGCAGCGCCGACATGAAATACGTCCTGGCCGTGGCCGGGGAACTCGGCGAAGCGATGGCGCTCCGGGCCCCCGATGCCCCTCCCCTGGTGGTGGTGGACAAGAGCACGGTCCCCGTGGGCACCGCTGCGCGGGTCCACGCCGAGATCGCCGCCCGGACGAGTCGGGCCTTCGAAGTCGTGAGCAACCCCGAGTTCCTGCGAGAAGGTTCCGCCCTCGAGGACTTCCTGGAGCCCGACCGGGTGGTGGTGGGCTGCCGGTCGGACCACGCCGAGCGGGTCATGAAGGCCCTCTACCAGCCCTTCCTCGACCGCAGCGGCGGCGTCTGGTTCCGCATGGACCCGCCCAGTGCCGAACTCACCAAGTACGCCGCCAACGCCATGCTGGCCCTGCGCATAAGCTTCATCAACGAGATCGCCAACCTGGCCGAGTCGGTAGGCGCGGACATTGACCATGTGAAGGCCGCGATCGGCGCGGACCACCGCATCGGCCCCGCCTTCCTCAATCCCGGCCCGGGCTTCGGCGGTTCATGCTTCCCCAAGGACCTGCAGGCCCTCCTGAAGGTGGGCCGGGAACAGGGCCATCCCCTCATGACCCTCGCCACCACCGTCGAGGCCAACCGCCACCAGAAGCAGGTGCTCCTCCGGAAGGTGAAGGAGCACTTCAAGGTGAAGCCGGGTGTCCCCGCTCCCCTCAAGGGCCGGCGCTTCGCCCTCTGGGGCCTCGCCTTCAAGGCCCATACAGACGACATCCGGGAAAGCATGGCCCTGGAGCTGATTGACGGCCTCCTGAACCTGGGTGCCGAGGTGGTGGCCCACGATTTCGCGGCGATGGAGGCGGTGAAGGCCCGGATCGGCAGCCGGATCCGCTACGCGGCCACGCCCCTGGAGGCCTGCGAAGGCGCCGACGCCCTCCTCATCGCCACCGAGTGGCCCCAGTACCGGCAGGCCGATCTCGCGGCCGTGGGCAAGGTCATGAAGGCCCGGAAGCTGTTTGACGGCCGGAACCTCTTCCGCCCCGAGGCCATGGAAGCCGGGGGCTGGATCTATCATTCCCTGGGGCGCAGGGCCGTGGAGGGGCTATGACCAGGATCCATCTCGAGGATATCGCGCACGCCCGCAGTGGCGACAAGGGCGACGGGTCCAACGTCGGGATCGTGGCCTACACCGAGGCCGGGTACGGATTCCTGCGGGAGGTTCTTACGCCGGAACGGGTGAAGCGGCACTTCGCGGCCATCTGCCTGGGGGAGATCGAGCGGTTCGAGGTGCCCAACCTCAAGGCGCTCAACTTCATCCTGCACGACTCCCTGGGCGGTGGCGGCAGCGAAAGCGTGAAGACCGATGCCCAGGGGAAGACCCACGGACAGGCCATGCTTAGAATGGAGCTTGACCTGCCAGCGGACCTTCCGCTGGCGCTTCTGAAGCCCTGACCCCTCCCCACCCCGCCTCGAATGGAGCCTGCCCATGGGCAACCTCGGTTTTGGAGAGATGCTGCTGATCGGCGTCGCACTGCTGATCTTCTTCGGACCCTCCCGCCTGCCTGAGCTCGGCAAGAGCCTGGGCAAGGGCATCCAGGAGTTCAAGAAGGCCAGCCGCGAGCTGACGGACTCGGTGAAGGACGAGGTCGCAGCGTCTGCCAAGGACGACAAGGAAGAGAAGAAGTAGGGGGTTCGTCCTCAAGGTTCCGCCGCCCACCAGAGCGGCCTTCGCTTCCCTCCAGAGGCCATGAGCATCCCGGACACACCTCCCGAGAAGATGAGTTTCTGGGAGCACCTGCAGGAGCTGCGGGTGCGGCTGGTGCGCTCGCTGCTCATCGTGGCCGGCGGATTCGCGATCACCTACTCCTTCCGTTTCAAGCTGTGGGCCTGGGCCCAGCAGCCGTTCCTGGAGGCCATGTCCCGGCAGGTGGGGAAACCCGTGGCCCAGCTCCAGCCCTGGGCCTTCACGAACCTGACCGAGCCCTTCTTCTCCCTGATGCGCCTGTCGCTCTGGGCGGCGGCCGTCCTCTGCGCACCCCTGCTCTTCTACCAGCTCTGGGCCTTCATCCGGCCGGGACTGCTGCCCAAGGAACGGAAGCTGGTGCTGCCCTTCGTGTTCGTCACCTCCGGCTGCTTCCTGCTGGGCGCGGCCTTCGCCTACTACAGCGCCTTCAAATTCCTGGGCGACATCCTGTTCCAGGAGGCCATGAACGCGGGGCTGAGGGCGAACCTGAGCGTGGACGCCTACCTGGACATCTTCATCTCCACGGTCCTGATGACGGGGGTGATGTTCGAGTTGCCGGTGCTCTTCTACTTCCTGGCGCGGTTCCGCCTGGTGACGGCCCGGTGGATGCTGAAGTACTGGCGCCACGCCACCATCGTGATCCTCATCTTCAGCGCCTTCTTCACACCCGGCGACGTGGTGGTCACCACCATCTTCTTCAGCGTGGTCCTGCTGGGCCTCTATTTCGTCTCCGTGGTGGTGGCCTGGCTCGCGGAGCCCCGGACCTGATGCCCCCGGCCACCGGATGGGCTAGGATCCGGGCATGCACTCCCGGCGAAGCCATAGCCGCGCGATCCTCCTGGCCCTCGCCCTGCTCGGGGGGTGCGCACGTCCCCGGGTCCAGGCGCCTGAGCGGCGGCTGAGCCTCGCCGTCCCAGCCGCCCCGGCCGCTCCGGCCGCCCTGTCTCGCCTGGGGTTCACGCTCCAGGCTGGTGCCTTCGCCGAGGTGGCCCATGCCGCCCGGCTGGCCCGCCGGCTCCAGTCCGAGGGGCTTGATGCGGCCTACTATGCGGCCCCCGGTGGGCTCTACCGCGTGCGGTTCGGGGATTTCGCCACCGCCACCCAGGCCCGCGCCAAGGGGGAGGCGCTGCGGCGCGCAGGCCTGCTCGGCAGCTTCTGGGTGGTGCCGCCAGGCCCCAGGGAAGCGCCCGGCCCCAAGGCCCCGCTCCCGGGCCTGTCCGCCCCAGGGCTGCGCGAGCGCCTGGTGGATACCGCCCGGAGCTACCTGGGTGTCCCCTACCTATTCGGCGGGACCACGCCCCTGGGCTTCGACTGCAGCGGCTTGACAAGCGCTGTCTACCGGCTGAATGGTCTCGCCCTGCCCCGCTCCTCC
>DAIDKC010000070.1 GCA_027451045.1 Holophagaceae bacterium
GGCTGCCCTGGATGCCATCCAGGGGCCGAATCCTGACATGCTCTACAACAAGGCTGTGGAAGCATTCAATGCAGGAAATACGGAGGCTGCCAAGGTCCAGCTTGAGAAGGTGCTAAAGGTGGATGCCAAGTACTCCGAGGCGTACTACCTGATGGCCATGGTCGCGTTCGGGGAGAACAACCTGCGCGGCACCAAACAGAACCTGGAGAAGTACCTCGACCTGGCCCCCAACGGCAAGAACGCCGCCACGGCCCGTGAAATGCTCAAGGATCCGTCCCTGAAAAAGATCAAATAGGGCCGACGTAGTACGGCAAGAGGGCCCCAGGCGAGGGGCCCTCTTGCTTTTCGATTTCCTCAGCAGCCTCAGGCCAGTTCGAGGCTGATGGGGCAGTGATCGGAGCCCATCACGTCCGCGTGGATGCGGGCATCCTTCACCTGGTCCAGGAGGGTCCGGCTGGTGAGGAAGAGGTCAATCCGCCAGCCCACGTTCCGCTCGCGGGCGCCGCCCCGAGCGGTCCACCAGGTGTAGAGGCCCGGCACCTCGGGGTTCCGCACCCGCAGCACGTCCACGAGGCCCGCCGCCAGGTAGAGCTTGAAGTCCTCCCGCTCCTCGGGGGTGAAGCCGGGGTTCTTCACGTTGTCCTTGGGCCTGGCCAGGTCAATCTCCTCGGGAGCCACGTTCATGTCGCCGGTGAGCACCACCTGCCGCCCGGCCTTGTGCCGGGCCGCCACCAGGGCCGCCAGGTCCCGGGCGAACTGTCGCTTG
The DNA here is from genome assembly GCA_027451045.1 of Holophagaceae bacterium. Classification (GTDB taxonomy): domain Bacteria; phylum Acidobacteriota; class Holophagae; order Holophagales; family Holophagaceae; genus Geothrix. The sequence goes on from DAIDKC010000070.1 coordinate 767, forward strand.
AAGGGCAGCCGCACCAGGCCCTGGGATGCGTTGGGGAAATAGCCCGCGATGACATCGAGGTCGCCCTTCGTGGAGACGATCATCCGGCCCTCGGCGTCGTAGCCGTCCATGCCGAGGCCCCTGCTGTGGGTGAAGCCGAGCCCCTTCTTCGTGAGCGTGGCCGAGCCGGCATAGCCCTTCTTGCTGGAGGCCGGGTACCAGCACACCTCGTAGGCGCTCTCGATCTGCCGGCGGACCGCCAGGTCCACCTCCTCCCACTCGCAGCGGATCTCCTGGAGGGAGAGGAGGTCGGGCTCGGTCTCCTCCAGCCAATCCATGAACCCCTTCTTGAGGACGGACCGGAAGCCGTTGACGTTCCAGCTGTAGAGCTTCATCTCACTGCCCTCCGGCGAGCCTGGCGTAGGCTTCGGGATCGTACCCGATGACGGTGCCTCTGGGGTGGACGAGGATGGGCCGCTTGAGCAGGTTGTTGTCCTCGACCATCAGCGCAATGGCCTCCGCCTTGGAGAGCCGGCGGTCCTTCAGGCCCAGCTCCCTGTACTTCGGGCTCTTCGATCCGAACATCGGCGCCGGGTCCTCCGGCAGCAGTCGCTGCAGCTCGGCGGCCTCCAGGGGCTTGCGGTAGTAGTCGCGGATCTCCACCTCGACGCCAAGCTCCGCCAGCTTCGCCTTGGCGTTCCGGCAGGTGGTGCAGCTCGACTTCATCCAGAGCACCGCCTTCACAATTCCTCCACGAAGCGGTCCAGCAGTCCGTCGGTCTTCCAGCGCAGCAGGCCCAGCAGCAGGAAACCCGACCAGCCCTTGAGGCGTCCCTCCAGCCGGAGATGGGCCCCCTTGGGATCCGGCGAGATGCGGATGGTGCCGGATTCCTCGGCACCGCTCCAGATCCGCACCCATCGCAGCACCAGCCGCCCGTCCTCCCGCTCCAGGGACTGCCAGTCCCGGAAGGCGCGGAGGCACCGGAAGTCGGCTGGGGGATCGAGATGGGCCAAGCGCGCCGCGATGGCCTCGAAGGGCGCGTCCGTGAGGATCTCGCACGCGAAATGGAAGACAGGGCTCTTCACTTCACCAGGAATCCGGGACGGGCCTCCTCGGGGACCGCCACGAGGTAGGGGAGGCCCGCATTGTCGCTGGCGGCCAGCAGCATCCCGTGGCTCTCGATGCCCATGAGTTTCCGGGGCGCCAGGTTCGCCACCACTACCACGCGCCGGCCCACCAGGTCCTCCGGGGCGTAGGCCTTGCCAATGCCGCCCACGATGGTGCGCAGCTCGAAGCCCAGATCCACCCGCATCTTGATGAGCTTGTCGCTCTTGGGCACCCGCTCCGCCTCCAGCACCTTGCCCACCCGGAGGTCCGTCCTGGCGAAGGTGTCGTAGTCAATGGTCTCCCGCAGCTCCGGCACATCCAGGACCGGCTTGGCCTCGGCGGCGGGGGTGGCCTGAGGCGGCATGAGTTCGCTCATTTCCTTCTCCTTGTCGATGCGCTGGAAGAGGGGCTGGACGGTCCCGATACGCTCGGGAACCGGTGCGGCCCAGGGGTCCTGGTCGATGCGCTGGTCCGCGACCTGGCCTGACATCCCGAGCTGAGTCCAGAGGTCCTGCGCCATGCCAGGCATGACCGGGGCCACCAGGATGGCTGTCATACGAAGGGCCTGCCAGAGCAGGTGGAGGACGGCGTCCAACTCCTCCGCCTTGGCGGGATCCTTGGCCAACACCCAGGGCTGCTTCTCCACGATGTAGCCGTCGAGGCCCCGCAGGTAGTCCCACAGCAGGTCCAGGGCCCCGTTGAAGTTGTTCTCCCGGGCGAGCGTCGGGAACTGGAGGGCGTTCGCTTTCCCCAGATCCTCCTTGGCGCGTGTGGCACCGTCGCGGCTGGCCGGCTGGGCCGGGATGCGGCCGTCCCGGTAGCGCTGGATCATGCTCAATGTCCGAGACGCCAGGTTCCCCAGGCCGTTGGCCAGGTCGGCGTTCAGGCGGTCCATGAAGCCCTCGAAGCTGAAGCCTCGGTCGTGGCCCACCTGCATGTCGCGCATGAAGAAGAAGCGCAGCGCGTCATTGCCGAAGCGCAGGAGGGTGTCGGGACGGACGACGTTGCCCTTGCTCTTGGACATCTTGTCCTCGCCCATGAGCCACCAGCCGTGGGCCAGGATGGTCTTGGGGAGTTCCAGCCCCATGGCCATGAGGAAGGCGGGCCAGTACACGGCGTGGAAGCGGAGGATGTCCTTGCCCACCAGCTGGAGGTCCGGAGGCCAGGCCGCCCCCTGCCCTGTGAGGTAGTTCAGGAGGGCGTCGAACCACACGTAGACCACGTGCTTCTCGTCGCCGGGCACGGGGATGCCCCAGGTGATGCTGGTGCGGCTGATGGAGAGATCCTGGAGGCCGCCCTCCACGAAGCGCAGCACTTCATTGAATCGGAATTCCGGCTGGACCCACTCCCGCCCTTCCTTCTCTCGGTACTCCTTGTAAAACGAGAGCAGGCGA
>DAIDKC010000071.1 GCA_027451045.1 Holophagaceae bacterium
GAAGAGGAGCACGAAGAGCACGCCGCCGGCCAGGCCGTAGGGGTTCAGCAGGGTGAAGAGGTCGCCGTGGAAGATCCCCGCCGCATCCAGGGGCAGGCCCTTGAATATGTTGGCGAAGGCCACGCCCAGCAGCAGCGCGGGCAGGAAGGAGCCCAGCACGAGGCAGGTGTCCCAGGTGGCGCGCCAGCGGGCGCTGTCCACCTTGCCGCGGAATTCGAACGCCACGCCCCGGAGGATCAGCGCGAAGAGCAGCAGCATCAGCGGCGTGTAGAGGCCGGAGAACATGATGGCGTAGGCCCGCGGGAAGGCCGCGAAGGTCACGCCGCCGGCGGTGATGAGCCACACCTCGTTGCCGTCCCAGAAGGGGCCCATGGCGTTCACGAGGATCCGCCTGTCCGTCTCGTCCTTCGCCAGGAAGGGGAAGAGGGTTCCGAGCCCCAGGTCGAAGCCGTCGAGCATGAAGTAGACGGCCCAGGCCACGCCCCAGATCACGAACCAGATGGTTGCCAGCATGGTCGCCTCCCTCACTTCGCCGCCGCGGTCGCGGCCTCGGGGCCCTTCCGGGCGAACGTGAACAGCAGGTAGAAGTCCACCGCGCCCAGCAGCGCGTAGACCAGGAAGAAGGCCCCCAGGGAGATCCCCACCTGCGAGGCCGCGATGGGCGAGACCGCGTCGGAGGTCCTCATCAGGCCGTAGACGATCCAGGGCTGGCGGCCCAGTTCGGCCAGCATCCAGCCCAGCTCGTTGCCCAGGTAGGGCAGCGGGATCAGCCAAGGCAGGATGCGCAGGAACCGGTGCTGCTCCGTGATCCGGCGTCGCCTGAGGAAGGCCCAGAGGCCCACCGCCAGGAAGAGGAAGGCCAGGCCCACCATGGCCCGGAAGCTGAGGAAGACCGGGAGCACCGGCGGGCGGTCGGCCGCGGGATAGTCCTTCAGCCCCTTCACCTCGCCGTTGGCGGAGTAGGTGGCCAGCAGGCTCAGGCCGCTGGGCAGGGACAGGGCCTCCACGGCATTGCGCTCGTGGGCGGCATCCGGCCAGGCGATGAGGTGCATGGGCACGTGCCGGCCGGTGTTCCAGTGGGCCTCCATGGCGGCCAGCTTGGTGGGCTGGGCGGTGTGCAGGATCTCGGCGTTCATGTGCCCCTGGGCGATCTCGAAGAGGGCGAACACGAGGGTCCAGGCCGCCGCGATGCGGAAGGACTTCTGGAAGAAGTCCGTCTCATGCTTCCGCACGAGGTGCCAGGCCGAGATGCCCAGCACGAAGAAGCCCGCCGTGAGGTACGCGCCGCCCAGGGTGTGGACGAATTCCAGGATGGCGAACCTCTGGGTCACGATGGCCAGGAAGTCCGACAGCTCGGCCCGGCCGTTCCGGAGCACGAAGCCCACCGGGTGCTGCATCCAGGCGTTGGCCACCAGGATCCAGAAGGCGGAGAGGTTGGAGGCGATGGCCACCAGCCAGATGGTGGTGGCGTGGGCCTTCCTGGACAGCTTGTTCCACCCGAAGTGCCACACCGCGATGAAGGTGGATTCCAGGAAGAACGCCGCGGTGGCCTCGATGGCCAGCAGCGATCCGAAGATGTCGCCCACGTAGGCCGAGTACCGGGACCAGTTGGTGCCGAACTGGAACTCCAGGGTGATGCCCGTGACGAGGCCCACGGCGAAGTTGATGAGGAAGAGCCTGCCCCAGAACTTCGCCATGCGCTTGTAGTCCTCGTCCCCGGTCCTCGCGTAGCGCGTCTCCATGAGGGCGACGAGCACCGAGAGGCCCAGGGTCAGGGGCACGAACAGGAAGTGGAAGCAGGTGGCGACTGCGAATTGCAGGCGCGACAGGGCCAGGACATCCAAGGTGTCCTCCTTTCAGGGGTGGTGTCGGGGGGGGTACGGCTAGGAGGCAGGCGGCGGGTCCGGGTCTGGC
>DAIDKC010000072.1 GCA_027451045.1 Holophagaceae bacterium
CAGGCGAGACAGGCCAGATCCTCCCGTCGGACGACGCGGACCCCGGCGCTGCCCCGGGGGGCGGTCCAGTCCGGGCGGGTGGGTCCGAAGGCCACCACGCAGGGGCACCCCACCGCGGCGGCGAGGTGGGCCAGGGCCGAATCGTTGCCCACCAGGGCGCCGGCCTGCCGCAGGAGAGCCGCAGTTTCGGCGAGCCCGAGACCGTCCACCAGGCTCCGGGCGCCCGGCGAAGCGGCCTGGATGGCTCCCGCCTGGTCGGCGTCCTCACCGCCCTGGCCGAGGAGGACGGGCACCCGGCCCAGGGCGAGAATGCCTGCCACGACCTGGATCCAGGCGGCGGTGCCCAGGCGCTTGTTCCAGCCGTGGGCACCCAGGGCGCAGGCCACGAACCCCGGCGGGATGCCGCGCTCTCCGGCCAGCCGCAGGGCCTCCGCCTCGGCGGCAGGGCGCGGCCTGAAACGATGAGGTGGGGCCTCTGCCAGTGCAGGAAAAGCGCTCAGGGCCAGTGACTGGTAGCGGTCGAAGTGGTGGCGGTCCACCTGCCAGAAGGGGGCGGAGTGGGTCGCCAGGAAGTGCCCCCCCTTGTCCGCCCAGCCGATGCGGATCGGGACCCGCGCCACCCATCCCGCGAGCAGGGGGCGCAGGCTCCGGGTGAGTCCCAGGACGCCCATCGCCCGGTGGTGTCGCAGCGCCAGCGCCAGAGCCAGGACCTGCCGGCCCTTCGGTTCGTCCGGGTGGACGGCCGCAAAAGCGGAGCTCCCCCGGTAGAGGTCAAGCACCCGCTCCGGGCCCCAGGCCACGAGGGGGACGTCCGCCCGGCGGAAGGGCTCCAGGGCCTGGCTGATGAGGATCCCATCCCCGATGAACCGGGGCATCCGGACCCAGAGCGCCTGCTGGGGAGGGGCGGTCATGCGGGCGGCCAGGCGGGTTGGTGCGGCGCTTCCTCCGCCAGGGCGAAGAACAGGCGCGCCACCCGCTCCGCTGACAGCCGGTGGGTCCCGTTGCAGGATCCGGCGCCCGGTTCCGGAACGGGGTCCACGTCCACCACGGGAGGTCTGAGGACCAGGGCCAGGGGCCCCTGGGGCCCGCAGGCGGCATCGAAGGTGGGCCCGAAGATGGCCAGCGTCGGCCTGCCCGTGGCGGCCGAGGTATGGGCCAGGCCGGTGTCCACCGTCACCGTGCCGAAGGCGTGGTACTGGATGGCGCAGGCTTCCGGGATGCTGGTGCGTCCCGTGGCGTCCAGGCTGCCCGGGACCAGGGCGGCCAGCCGGGCCCCCAGCGGGGCTTCGTCGGGGCCGCCGAGCCAGACGATGCGGAATCCCCGCGCCATGAAGATCCGCGCCAGGGCCGGCCACTTTTCCTCCTCCGGAAACCAGCGCTTGATGGCGACGCGGGTTCCGAAGGCCAGGGCGATGTAGGGTTCCCCCTGCCATCCGAGGCTCCGGAGCAGGTCCATGCCGGAACCCCCTCCGAACCGCGCCGGGGTGACCGGAAGCAGCTGGGGCGTCCGGCGGCCCGTGAGGGGCTCCAGCAGTTCCTCGAAACGGTTCGCCAGGTGCTTGCCGGGGCGCCGGTAGTTGAAGGTGTGGTGGTACAGGAACTTCAGGCGGTTGTCGTCATCCCCTGCACGGATGGGCACCCGGGCCAGCCAGGCGGCCAGCGCCAGCCGGATGCTCTGGCTGAGGTTCACCACCGCCACGGGAGGATGCTTGCGCCACTGGCGGGCGAGTCCCAGGGCATCAGGTTTCCCTTCCCCCCGGTGCTCCACGTGCGCGGCGGAGATCAGGTCCGGCGAGGCTTCGGCGAACAGGGCGGCCCCGATGTCGTGTCCGACCGCCACCCACCGGAGGGTGACGCCCTCTTCCTCGGCGGCCCGGTTCCATTCCGTCTGGAGGCTGTGGAGGAAGGGGAGGCTGAACATCAGGTCGCCCAGCTGCCGGGGGAAGCGGATCCAGACCTCCGGACTCGCCCCTCGCCTCAGGGCCCTGCGAAGAACCTTCGTACCGACCTCCGCCATGCGATCGCTCCAGCTCCATTCTTCCACGAGTCCCGGGCGGGCAGGCTCAGCAGAGCGCCCGGACCACGTGCTCGAACTGGGGCTGGAAGAGGATGTCGTGGGCGATTCCCCCGGTGGGCACCACGTTGGGGGAGAGCGGATACAGCTCGAGGATGCGCGGCACCTTGAGGCCTTCCGCCAGGGCGAAGGGGAAGGACTGGTTCCCGATGAACAGCCTGCATCCTGCGATGAGGCGGGCCAGCTGGTGGAAATCCCCCACCTGGAGCCACTCGAGTTTCGGGAGCTGGCGCCGCA
>DAIDKC010000073.1 GCA_027451045.1 Holophagaceae bacterium
GGCCAGGGCCAGGAGGAGCAGCAACAGGGGGCGCCAGCGGGCCATGGGGCGGCCTGCGAAGGCCAGCCACAGCAGGAAGCCGGCCAGGGCGATCCAGGCACCCAGTTCGGGATGGGTGGGCTGGATGGAGCGGCGGACCGGCATCGGCAGCTTGCCGGCGGCCAGGGCTTCCAGGGCGGCCGCGGCCGTGTCGGCGTCGGGGAAGAGGCGGCCTCCGGTGCCTTGGGCAAGCCGCGCGAGCATCCCGGGATGGGCGGTGCTCACCAGGGGCTCGGGCGGGGGCCCGGGGGCGGCCGGGGGCTGCGCGGAAGGCACGGAGGCAGAAGCGGTGGGAGGCACCGCATGGGGCTTCCCATCCCCGAAGGCCAGGGCAAAGAGGGGGAGGTGGGCCTTCCGCAGGGCTTCAGTGGCGCGGGCCAGGGCCGCCTCAGGCGTTTCCCAGGTCTCCTCGCCGTCGCTGAGCAGGAGGACCACTTCGGGACCCTCCCGGTCCGCCTGGGCCGCAACCTGCGCCAGACCCCGGCCCAGGCTCGTGCCGGGGGAGCCCACGTCCCCGGGCGTCACGGCCCGGAGGCATTCCCTCAGCAGGGTCCGGTCCTCGCCGGGGGGTTCCATGGGCACATCGTCGCCGGTGAGCAGATCCAGGCTCCAGCGCAACCCGGGCCGGGGGCTGGACCAGAGGCGGTCCAGGGAGGCCACGGCGGCCTCCCATCGGGTCCGTCCTCCCGCATCCGGGACGGTCATGGATCGGCTGGCATCCAGCACCACGTGCACCGTGAGCCTCGGGTATGTGGGCAGCCCCCAGCGCGGTTCCGCCAGGCCCAGCCCGAGGCCCGCCAGCATCAGGGCCATGCCCAGGCCCTGCCAGCCCGGACGCTGCCCCACCACCTGGACCCCGAGGCCGGGCCGGAACTGGGCCCGCAGGCCCAGCCCCAGCGCCGCCAGGGCCAGGAGGGCCGCGGGGAGCAGGATCCAGGGGTGGGTGAAGGGGAGGGTCATGGTCCCGCCAGCCAGGTGGGCCGGGGCTTCCCGCGCTTGAAGGCGAGGTCGGCGGCGAGGGGCAGGGCGAGGGCGGCCGCGGCCAGCAGGAGCCAGGCGGCCAGAGGCCGTCCCTCCGTGGGCGGATCCACGGGGAGGACCGTCTTCTCCAGGCGGTCCACGGCGGCGAGGCTGCGGGCCAGCCCCTGGGGATCCTCGGCGCTGAAGGCCTCCCCGCCGGTGGCCTGGGCGACCTGGCGGAGGGTGGCATGGTCCACCTCGACATGGAGGCGCGCATAGCCGCCGCCCTCGATGGGCACCAGGCTCTCGCCGCTCCTCCCGAGGGCCACGGTGTGGATGCGGATGCCGTTCCGCCGGGCCTCCTCTGCCGCTTCCTGGGGCGTGACCCGGCCCCGGTTCTGGGCGCCGTCCGTGATCAGGAGGATGACGCGGGAGCGGGCCGGGCTGTCCTCCAGGCGCCGCACGGCGGTCATGAGGGCCGATCCGATGGCGGTCCCGTCGTCCCTGCTCTCGAGGTCGAGGCGGGCGAGGATGTGGAGCAGGCGCAGGTGGTCCGACGTGAGCGGACTGAGGGTGACGGGATGCGCGCTGAAGAGGATGAGGGCGAAGCGGTCGTCGGGGCGCTTCAGGACGAACCGCGCCAGCAGCCGCCGGGCCGCATGCCAGCGGTCCTCGTCCCCCTGGTCAATGATCCGCATGCTGCTGCTGCCGTCGAGCACGACGGCGAAGTCCACCACGGGCGCGAGGCCCGGCACCGTCGTACGCCATTCGGGGCCGGCGGCGGCCAGTCCCAGGGTCAGGGCCAGCAGCACCGGAAGCCAGTGGGCGCTGAGCCGGGCCACCCGGCCGGAGGGCTTCGAATGGGGGATGCCCCAGCGGTAGACGGCCCGCCAGCTCCAGAAGCCGAGCGGCGGCAGAGCCAGCAGGAGCAGGGGTTCGCGGAAGGCGATCATCGTCCGCCCTCCGACGGACGGCGCCGGGGCTCCAGGCTCGCCAGGAGCGGTTCGCCCGGGGGGAACGGGGGTTCCGTGCGGCCGAAGCGGGCGGCGTCCAGGCTCTGGACCCACTGGTCCCAGGGGGCGAGACGGCGGGCGCGGAAGTCCGCCGGCCCCCAGGCCCGGGCTTCCTCCCCGAAGCGGGCAGCCAGGAGCTCCCGGCCGGAGTCGTGGGCTGCATCGAGGGCGGCACGGTCGTGGGAGCGGGGTGGCCAGCGGTGCAGGAACGCTTGGGCGGCCCGGTGCATCCTTCGGGCTCCCCGGCCCCGGCGCCAGCGCAGCAGGAGCCAGGCCCCCAGGGCCAGAGGCGGAAGCAGCAGAAGGCTGGCCCAGGCCCAGGGGAAGGGGATGGCCGGGATGATGTCGTCCCGTCCTCCGCCGTAGCCCATCCACGGCCCGCCGAAGGGCACGGTGCGGGGCACGGGAAGGCGCAGTTCCGGGCTCTGAATGCCGTGGCCCAGGTCGAGGGGCGGCACCACCGCGGTGCCGGGCGTCAGGGCCTGTACCTGGAAGCGCCATCCCCGGCCGTCGGACAGGGGCTCCAGGGCCCGCAGGCGCAGGGGTCCCAGGCGGTCGTCCACCGCGGGGCGGTCCGGGGCGGGGGCGGCGGGGTCCGTCTCCCGCAGCACGAGGGTCTGCAGTTGGCCGAGCTTCAGCTGCGCCGGCGCCTGCCACACCGGCGCGGCCGTCGCGGACAGGCCCGCCAGCCCGCAGGCGGCGGCCAGGCAGCGGCAGCCCAGGGCCGAGGGCCGTGGCCCGGGGGCCTTCATGCGCCCCCCGCCCGGAGCCAGGCGTCCAGCTTCTGGACGGGATCCTCGGCCATATCCCAGGCCTGGCGCGCCACGGCGGGGGCAAAGCCCGGGTCGGGCCATTCCGCCGAGCCCCGGCCGGGCGGCTCCAGGGGCTGGAACCAGACGACGCGGTGGCGGGTGGCCAGGGGCTTCAGCAGCGGAGCCAGGCCGCCGAGGCCCGCGCCGTTGCTGAACAGCCAGAGACGATGGCCCCTGCCGTGCTCGCCCCAGTGGCCCAGGGCCTCGCGCCAGGCCGCTGGGGTCGGGATCGCGGGACCGCGCCCGGCCAGGGTCTCCAGCAGCCGAAGACCGTGGACCCGGCCGCGCCTGGGGGCGATCCGAAGGGGGGGGGTGAGGCCGTCGCCCGGCACGATGAGGCCCAGGCGGTCCCCGGTGGCCTGGAGGGTGGCGAAGGCGGCACCGCAGAGTTCGAGGGCCCAGCGCAGGGGGGAGACCGGATCTCCCAGGAACATGGAGGGGGAGGGATCCACCACCAGCCACAGCATCAGGTCCCGGCTGGCCTCGAAGCGCTTCAGGACCGGCTCCCCCGTGCGCGCCGTCAGGGGCCAGTTGATGAACCGGGGATCGTCTCCGGGGACATAGGGGCGGTTCTCCACGAAGGTGAGTCCCGCGCCCTTGAAGGTCGAGGGGTGCAGGCCCTCGGTGCCGCCGCCCAGGCGCCGGCGGAGGCGCAGCGGCAGGCGGCGCAGGCGGGCGAGGAACCGGGCGGGCAGGGGCATCTCAGCAGCCAGTATGGACCCGCCGGGCCGTGGTCAGGGGGCGCGGTCCAGGAGGACCCGCCCCCCGGACTCGGCCTCCGGCAGATCCTGGATGAGCGCGGAGAAAGCCTCGGGGGACGCCAGGGATTCGGGGCAGGCCTGCAGGACGCCCACCCAGCGGTTCCGGCCTTCAGCCTTGGCCCTGTACAGGGCGGCATCCGCCAGGGCCAGCGCCTGCTCCCAGGCAGGCTGGCCCTGCAGGCCGGGCACCAGGGGCATCACGCAGAAGCCCAGGGAGACCGTCTTCTGGAGGACGCGCCCGTCGGGCAGGCGGAAGGCGGTGGTCTCGACAGCCCGACGGAGCTTCTCCGCCACGACCCGCGCGTGCTCGGGGCGCTTCACCCACGCCACCGCCACGAACTCCTCGCCGCCCCAGCGGACCAGGTTGTCCGAGCGGCGCAGGGCCGAGGCCAGGGTCTGGGCGGTCTGCTTCAGCACGGCGTCCCCGGCGGCATGGCCGTGGGTGTCGTTCACCTGCTTGAAGAAGTCCAGGTCCAGCATGTACACCCCGAGGGCGGTGTTCCGTTCGGGCTGCCGTCCCCGCTCGAGGTCCGTGGCATCCCGGGCGAGGCGCGCGGTCTCGAGGGGCATGAACTCCTGGAGGAAGCGGCGGTTGTGCAGGCGCGTCAGCGTGTCCCGGACCACCAGGTCCGAGAGGGTGAGGCTCAGGGCGATGGCCTCGCGGCGGGTCCGCCGCTGGTCCAGGCTGATGACGAACACCGCCACCGCATAGATGGCGAAGGAGGTCGCCAGGATGTCCGCTCCCCAGGCCGGCCGCGGATCCGTGACGGCCCGGATGAACAGGGCCCCCACCGGCGGGAGCATGTAGATCATGTAGACGAGCGGACTGAAGCCGAGGCTCATGATGGCCCCGGAGACGAGCCCGGAGGTGATCACCGCGAGGATGGCGATGCGGGCGGCCTCCATCTGGGGCCACGCCAGGAACACCATGGCGCCCAGGGTGCAGGAGGTGAGGGCCACGCCCGCGGCGAAGGCCGCGAACTGGGTCCGGATGCTGGCCAGGTCCATCCGCCGGCGGTGCGGAATGAACATGAAGGCCAGGCGAACGAGGCTCACGGCGATCAGGACCAGGAACAAGCCGCGGAGGCGGCCGTCCACCCGGTAGGCCGGGGCCACCGCCCACCGGATGACCCCGAGCAGCACCAGCAGGACGACAATGGCCACCTTGCCCCGGTCGTAGAGGTCCTTGACCATCTGGGCCCGGATCTCCGCTTCGCGCGCGGCATCGGGCGGGATCGGATCGGGAGCGGCGGCGTGGGGGTCCATGGGAGGTTCGGGCTCCGGGAGGTCGGCTGGAGGCATCCGGATGCGGGACTACCACCTCACCTGGACGCGGTAGGTCAGGGTGGCGCTTCCGCCGGCGGGCACCCGCACGCTGAACTGGGCGGTATGGGCGTCCGTCTTCACGTACGGCAGGCTGTTCTGGAGCATCTCCCAGTCGCCGGGCATGGGCTCCCGCACCAGGACCGTCACGGGCTCCTGCTTCGCGTTCCGCAGGACGATCTCGTAGGCGCTCTCGGACACGTTGGCGTACCGCCCCTTGTGCCCCAGGTTCTGGTAGTCGGTCTGCTTGCGCCGGGCCGTGATGTCGAAGGCGTCGCCGAGCTTCACCCGGACGGTCTCCTGCGCCGGGGTGTGGCTGATCCGGTCCTCCCCGATGAACTGGGCGCGGCCCTCCCGGTCCCGCTTGTAGACGCGGAGCACGCCCTTGGGCAGGGGCATGCCGAGATGGTGCGCCGGGTCGTTCCGGAAGGACAGGAACACCCCCACCTGCTCGGGAACGCCCTGGCCGCCCATGCTCCCGGTGTAGAAGGACGGCTGCCCCTGGAGGACGTACTCCTTGTCCACCGGGACGGAGCCCGCGCTGAGCAGTGCCACCTGCTTGGTCTGGTTGGAGGCCAGGGTCGTGGGGCGGTCCAGGGTGTAGAGGTGGTACTCGAAGAGCCCTTCCTCCTGCATGCGGGGCTGGGCCGCGGCCTCCATCCGCGCCATGGCGAACGCCGGAGCCGGCCGGGTCTGCGCCTGGTGCACGTCCCCCGCCACCAGCTGGAGGGTGGCATGGGGGTAGGTGGTCCCGCTCTGGTTGGTGAGGGTCACCCAGCCGCTGAGGTCCATGGTCTTCTCGTCGGGCGCGAGATTGGCCACGTAGTCCGCGTGCCAGGTGAGGCCCCGGGTGAGGTAGCTGAGCTCCAGGCGCTGCGGCGCGGCTTCGGGGCTGTGGAGGCTGATGACCAGGGTGGGGCGGGAGCGCAGGTTCGCGGGCACGCCGGGGTACACGATGCGGCCCGGGATGGTGGTCTCGATCCGGTCGGGGAACTGGAGCACCACGCCGCCTTGGGTGGAGAGCACGGTGGCGGTCTCCCGCACCTCCCGTGCCCCGGCGCCCTCGGGATTGGGCACGCTGCGCACCACCGTCACCTGCTTGCCCACGTACTTGTCCAGCAGGGTCTGCGGGGTGAGCAGGTCGAAGTCGAAGTTCTGCTCCGTCACCCAGAAGTCCTTGGGGGCCGTCACGTCCCGGAGCAGCGCCGTCTCGGGGCGGATCTGGGCCGAGACGTCCTCGAAAGCCAGCCGGGCCTCGCCCTTCGGGAGGCGGACCTCCCGCGTGTCCTTCACCAGGGCCAGGTCGTTGTTGTAGATGGTCACAGCCAGGGCCTTCTGGTCCTTCAGGGTCGTGGGGATTTCCCGGGCGGCCAGGAGGGAGGGCAGGGTGGCGAGCAGCAGGGCGGAGCGCATGGAACCTCCGAAGGTCGGGATGGGCTGGAGCGGGGGCCCGATACCCCATTCATGCCGCGAGGGCGGAGATCATTCCTGGGAAAGCAGGACAAGTTCACCACCAAGACGCCAAGGCACCAAGCCGGCATTTCAGGGCCCCGGCTTGGTGCCTTGATGGGGATGCGCTCCGGATCCGGCTCAGCCCAGCCTGCCTTCCCCCGCCAGGGCCTGGATGCGGGCCAGGGCGGTGTCGAGCTGGCCCTGGAGGAGCTTCTCGGCGCCCATCATCTTCATCATGGCCGGGATGTCCGCCTCGTCCACGATGCGCAGGGTGCTGCCGCCGCCACTGGCCGCGATCTCGAAGCGCAGCTCGTGGTCGAACATCTTCCTGCCGCCCGGCACGAGGCTCACCCGCTGGCCGGGGATGCGCTCCTTCACCACCAGCTCCTGGGGCATCTTCATGCCCATGACCTCGACCTGGTAGCTGTGCCGGTCGGCGTCGCCCTGGAAGTTCAGGGCCCCGGGCTCCAGGAACGCACGGTGCTTCGACAGGTCGGACAGGAAGGCGAAGAGCGCGTCGGCGGGGACGGGCAGCGTGGCCGTGGCGGTCTGGAGGGTGGTCATCGGGGCTCCGTGGGAGAAACCGCCATCGAACCACGAAGCCGTGGTCGCCGCGAGGCCCTACCCTCGGGAAAGGGGGGATCAGGACGCGCGCTCGCCGAAAAAGGCGGTGCCGATGCGGAGCTGGTCGGACCCGGCGGCGATGGCGGCCTCCAGGTCGCCGCTCATGCCCATGCTGAGGCGGAGGGGGCGGCCCAGCTCCTGCTGCAGGCGATCCCGCAGTCCGGCCAGCTGGCGGAAGGCGGTCGCCTCTCCCGGCGGCGGGATGGCCATGAGCCCCTCCAGGGGAAGCCGGGCATCGCCGCCGAGGGCGTCCAGCAGGGCGGGCAGATCGGCCTCCGCGCAGCCTCCGAGCTTGGTGGCCTCGTTCCAGAGGTCCACCTGGAGCCAGACGGGACGCACCACGTCCAGCTCCTCCGCGAGGCGCCGCAGGCGGTCGGCGAGATCGGGGCGGTCGAGGCTGAGGATTTCCCGGAAGGCCTGGAGGGCGGCCTTGGCCTTGTTGCGCTGGAGGGGGCCGATCAGCACGAATTCAAGGCCCGGAGCCGCCTCGGCCTTGGCTGCACCCTCCTGCACGTAGTTCTCGCCGAAGCGGTGGAAACCGAGGGCCGCGGCCTCCTGGATGAGCGGCAGGGGCTGCCTCTTGGAGACGGGCAGAAGCTCCACGCCGCTGGGGTCCCGGCCAGCCTCCGCGCAGGCGCGGGCGATGCGGCTCCGCAGGGCCTCGAGGCGCTCGGTGAGGGTCACGGCAGGAACAGGATGCGCTGGCAGGATTCGCAGGCCATGGGTTCCTTGGCCTCGCGCATCGCGGCCAGGAAAGGGGCCCGGAGCTTCACTCGGCAGCCGGTGCAGGTGCCGTTCTCGACCGCCGCTATCGCCTTGCCCTGGCGGTTGGAGAGCAGGCGGTGGAAGCGGGTCTGCTCCTGGGGGGGCAGACGCGCTTCGAGTTCGGTCCGCTTGGCCTGGAGCATCTCCCGGGCCGCCACCTGGTTGGCGTGCTCCTCGAGGAAGATGGCGTGCAGCTCGTCGAACCGGGAGCGGGTCTCCGATCGCTGTGTTTCCAGGGAGGCCAGGGCGGCCTCAAGGGCCTGGGCTTCGACCTCGAGGGCCTTCAGGGGCTTGCTGATCAGGGCCTTCTGGCGCTCCTTCTCGTCGAGTTCCCGGATCGCGGCGGTGTACTGCACCTTCTGGCTGGTGGTCTTCACCGCAGCCCGGGCCCTGTCCTCGTCCTTCTGGGCTGTGGCGAGTTCCCGGCCCATCGTCTGGATCCGCACCCGCGCCCCCTCCAGGGCCTTGGTTTTCGCGGTGGCCTCGGTTTCGAGCGCCTTCAGGCGTTCGTTCAGGGAGGCGAGGTCGGGGGGGAAGGCCGTCAGATCGCGGTCAATGGTCCGCAGGTTGTCCAGGGTGGACTGGAGGTCGCGCAGGATGGCCAGGGTATCCATAGGCTTCGAGCCTACACCCGCCTTGGCGGCTCGGCGTCGTACGATGATTGAATGTATTGATGAATAAAATATGAATTTAATTTTTTAGATTTTGGTCCTCGAAAGCGGAAAGGGGCTTGACAGGGCTCCCGGCGAGGATCCAAGATTTGGCACTCGCTGTGGCCGAGTGCTAACAGCCCCTTTTCCCGCGCTTTCTCTCTCTAAGGAGGTTCCATGGCCATCAAGCCCCTGTCCGACCGCGTCCTGCTGAAGCGGATGGACCCCGCCGAAGTCGTCAAGGGCGGCATCATCATCCCCGACACCGCCAAGGAGAAGCCCATGGAGGCCGAAGTGGTGGCCGTGGGCGAGGGCAAGGTCAACGACAACGGCACCCGCAACCCCATGTCCGTGAAGGCCGGCCAGAAGGTGCTGATCGGCAAGTACAGCGGCACGGAAGTGAAGATCGAGGGCGTGGACCACGTCATCGTGCGCGAGGACGAGATCCTGGCGATCATCGGCTGAACACCTGAACTGAACCCAAGGAGACACACATGGCCAAGTCCATCATCTATGCCGAAGATGCCCGCCAGGCGATCCTGCGCGGCGTGAACAAGCTCGCGGACGCGGTGCAGGTCACCCTCGGCCCCAAGGGCCGCAACGTCCTCATCGAGAAGAAGTTCGGCTCCCCGCTCATGACCAAGGACGGCGTCACCGTCGCCAAGGAAGTTGAGCTGAAGGACAAGCACGAGAACATGGGCGCCCAGCTGGTGCGCGAGGTCGCCTCCAAGACCTCCGACATCGCCGGTGACGGCACCACCACCGCCACCGTCCTGGCCCGCGCCATCTACCGCGAGGGCATCAAGGCCGTGGTGAGCGGCGCCAACACCATGGAGATCAAGAAGGGCATCGACCTCGCCGTGGATGCCGTCGTGAAGTCCATTGACGAGATCAAGAAGCCCGTCGAGGGCAACGCCATCGCCCAGGTGGGCACCATCTCCGCCAACGGCGACGAGGAGATCGGCAAGATCATCGCGGAAGCCATGGGCAAGGTCGGCAAGGACGGCGTCATCACGGTGGAAGAGGCCAAGGGCCGCGAGACCGAGCTGAACGTGGTCGAGGGCATGCAGTTCGACCGCGGCTACCTCAGCCCCTACTTCGTGACCAATGCCGACCAGATGAAGGTCGAGCTCGAGAACCCCTTCATCCTGGCCTACGAGAAGAAGATCTCGAACATGCGCGACCTCCTGCCCCTGCTGGAGCAGGTCGTCAACAGCCGCCGCCCCCTGCTGATCATCGCCGAGGACGTGGACGGCGAGGCCCTGGCCACCCTCGTGGTGAACAAGATCCGCGGCACCCTGAACGTGGCCGCCGTGAAGGCCCCCGGCTTCGGCGACCGCCGCAAGGCCATGCTCGAGGACATCGCCATCCTGACCGGCGGCAAGGCCATCAGCGAGGACCTGGGCATCAAGCTCGAGAACCTCACCCTGGCTGATCTCGGCACCGCCAAGAAGATCGTCATTGACAAGGAGAACACCACCATCGTCGAGGGCGCCGGTACCACCGAAGCCATCCAGGGCCGCGTGAAGCAGATCCGCGCGCAGATTGACGTCTCCACCAGCGACTACGACAAGGAGAAGCTGCAGGAGCGCCTGGCCAAGCTCGTGGGCGGCGTCGCCGTCATCAAGGTGGGCGCGGCCTCCGAGACCGAGATGAAGGAGAAGAAGGCCCGCGTCGAGGACGCCATGCACGCCACCAAGGCGGCGGTCGAGGACGGTATCGTCCCCGGCGGCGGCGTCGCGCTGCTCCGCAGCCTGCCCAAGCTGGCCGACCTGAAGGTCACCGGCGACCTGGCCACGGGCGTCGAGATCGTCCGCAAGTCGCTCGAGGAGCCTCTCCGCCAGATTGCCAACAACTCCGGTGTCGAGGGTTCCGTGGTGGTCAACACGGTCCGGGAGGCCAAGGGCAACCACGGCTACAACGCCGCCACCAACACCTACGGCGACATGGTGGCCTTCGGCGTGATCGACCCCGCCAAGGTGACCAAGTCCGCCCTCCGGAACGCTTCTTCCGTGGCCGCCATGATGCTCACCACCGAGGCGATCATCACCGAGCTCCCCGAGCCCAAGCCCGCCGCCCCCGCGGCGCCCGGCATGGGCGGCATGGACGACATGTACTGATCGTCGCCCACCTTCCTGCGAGAAACGCCCCGCCCAGCGGGGCGTTTCTCGTTGGGGGGGAAGCGTCCCGCCGGGTAGCCCTGCCGAGGGGTGCAAGGTCATGGATGATTCAGCTCAAGTCTGAAGTACATGCCTTTTTGGAACAATATTGCAAACGCGTCTGAGATGCGCAATTTGACACGTAACATGCCACCAATAGGTAGTTTGTATTTTTGAATACCAATGGGTTGACTATGTTCTCCGCGGGGCGGATGCTTCCTGCGAACGATCCCCGAAAGCCCTTCGGGTCCTTTGATGAGAACGGGAGAACCCATGACGGTGGGGCTTCTCTTCGACACCACGCGCTGCATTGGATGCGGTGCCTGCGCCTCGGCCTGCAAGGAGCAGAACCATCTCCCCGGTCCCGTGGAGGCGGTGAACACGGCCTACACCTGGACCACCGTGCACGAGCGCGGCGGCGCCTACGTGCGAACCCTCTGCATGCACTGCCTGGTGCCGACCTGCGTGTCCGTGTGCCCGGTGGGGGCGCTCCGGAAGACACCCGAGGGGCCGGTGGTCTACGACTCCGCCAAGTGCATCGGCTGCCGCTACTGCATCCAGGCCTGCCCGTTCGATGTCCCGAAGTACCAGTGGGACCGGCCGGTCCCCGTGGTGGGCAAGTGCATCCTCTGCTCGGAGCGCGTGAAGGCGGGAAGACCCACCGCCTGCGCCGAGGCCTGCCCGGTCGAGGCCACGGTGTTCGGTCGGCGGGAGGACCTCCTCTGGGAGGCCCGCAACCGGATCCGGAAGGAGCCGGCCAAGTACGTCAACCACGTCTATGGCCTCCAGGAGACCGGCGGGACCTCGGTCCTCATGGTGTCCGGCGTGCCCTTCGAGCGGCTCGGCCTCCAGACCTCCCTCCCCAGCGAACCGCCGGCGATGCAGACCTGGCAGGTGCTCTCGAAGATCCCTGACTTCGTCGGGGTCTGGGCGGTGTTCCTCTACGGCATCCACTGGATCACGGCCCGCCGGGAGACCGTCGCCCGCGTCGAGCAGGCAGGCCGGAACGCCAGGCATCCGGGAGGCCGCGCATGAACCCCTCGACCCTTCTCCTCCAGGCGCGCCGGTTCCGCCCGGGGTTCTGGACGTCCATGTTCCTCCTCCTGATGGTGCCGTTCCTGGGGGTGACGGTGCTCCGCTTCAGCCGGGGGCTGGGCTCGGTGACCCACCTGAGCGATGCCTTTCCCTGGGGCCTCTGGATCGGCTTCGATCTGATCTGCGGCGTGGGCCTGGCCGCAGGGGCCTTCACCCTGACGGCCATCGTCCATCTCTTCAACATCAAGCGCTTCGAGCCGATCCTGCGGCCCACGGTCCTGACGGGCTTCCTGGGCTACGCCTTCGTGATCCTCGCGCTCATGTACGACCTGGGCCAGCCCTGGAGGATCTGGCACGCCATCATCTACTGGAACCCCCACTCGGTGATGTTCGAGGTGGCCTGGTGCGTGATGCTCTACACCACCGTGCTGGCGCTGGAGTTCTCCCCCGTGGTGTTCGAATGGCTGGGCTGGCACGCTCCGATCAAGGCCATCCACGCCCTCTACACGCCCCTGGTGATCCTGGGCGTGGTGCTCTCCACCCTGCACCAGTCCTCCCTCGGCAGCCTCTACCTCATCGTGCCGACCAAGCTGCATCCGCTCTGGTATTCTCCGCTCCTGCCGCTGCACTTCTTCACCTCGGCCATCGGGGCGGGCATCGGCATGGTGATCCTGGAGTCCTACCTCAGCGGCCGCGCCTTCCGCCGCCACCTCGAAATGGACCTCCTGGAGCCGCTGGCGCGCGGCATGGTGGTGGCCCTGGGGATCTACGGCCTGCTGCGCCTGGAAGGCATCCACCGGAACGGCGCCTTCCACTCCATCCTCGCCTTCGGCTACGAGGGGCGGATGTTCCTGCTGGAGTTCGTGCTCGGGGTGATCCTCCCGGTCGCCCTCATGGCCGTTCCCCGGCTGCGCCAGAGCAAGGACTGGCTGGTGGGAAGCGCCTTCCTCGCCGTGCTTGGCTTCGTCGTGAACCGGCTGAACGTGAGCATCACGGGGCTCGAGCGGGCGGCCGGAGGGCACTACATCCCCTCGGCGGGGGAGGTGGTCATCTCCCTTGGGCTGGTGGCCCTCGGCATGGCCGTGTTCGCCCTCTGCGTGCGCTTCTTCAGCATCTTCCCCGAGGAGGCGCGCGCCTCCAGTCCGGGCGTGTAGGAGCACGGCATGCGCACCCGCATCGGCACCCGCCTGATCCTGGGAGCCGGCCTCTCCTCGGCGGCCGTCATCGGGATCATGGCGGTGGTGAGCGTCCGGGAACAGACCCGCCAGCTGCTCATGGAACGTACCCGCACCGCCAATCAGCTGAGCGAAACGATCCAGCGCAGCACCCATTTCGACATGCTCGAGAACCGGCGGGACGACCTCCACCGGCAGATCCGGGATATCGGCAGCCTGGGCCAGGAGGGGATCCGCAAGGTGAGGATCTTCAACAAGGAGGGGCGGATCATGTACTCCTCCGAGTCCGGGGAGATCGGAACCTCCGTGAACCTCAAGGCGGAAGCCTGCTATGCCTGCCACGCGGAAGGGCGGCCTCTGGAGCACCTGGACATCCAGCAGAGGGCGCGGATCTTCCGCGGGACGGACGGGGGGCGGGTCCTGGGCATCATCAACCCCATCCCCAACGAGCCGTCCTGCTACACAGCGGCCTGCCACGCCCACAGCCCCTCCCAGCGCTTCCTGGGGGTGCTGGATGTGAACGTCTCCCTGGGGTCGGTGGACCGCGCCATCGCGCAGAACCGCTCGCTGATGCTGATCGCGGCCGGGGCCTCGGTGCTCGCCGTAAGCCTCATCCTCTGGTGGCTCAACCGTCGCCTGGTGGTGCGCCCCGTGGCCGCCCTGGTCGAGGGCACCCGGCGGGTGGGCGAAGGGGACACCTCCACGCCGATCCCCTTCCTGGGTCGCCACGAGCTGGGCACCCTGGGCCGGGCCTTCAATGACATGGTGTCCCGCCTCGCGGACACGCAGCGGCAACTCGCCCAGGCGGACAAGCTGGCCAGCGTGGGCCGGCTCGCGGCGGGCGTCGCCCACGAGATCAACAACCCCCTCACGGGCGTGCTGAGCTACGCCTCCCTCCTGCGCAAGCGGTTCGAGGGCGATGCCGCCACCCGGGAGGACCTGGATGTCATCGTCCGGGAGACGGTGCGGTGCCGGGGCATCATCCGGGAACTGCTGGATTTCGCCCGCCCGGCGCCCCCCTCCCGCAAGGCCGTGGATCTCAACGAGGTGGCCCGTCGCGCCGTGGCGGTGGTCATGGCCCAGCTGAACCTCCGGCAGGTGAGCCTCTCCCTGGACCTGGGCGAAGGCCTGCCGATGGTCCAGGCGGACCCGAACCAGCTCCAGCAGGTCGTGGTGAACCTCCTCCTGAATGCGGCCGACGCCATCGGCGATGCCGGGGGAACCATCGCCCTGGGAACCGCCTCCTGCGAGGTGCCCCTCCGGGAGGAGGGGGAGGAGGCCGCCGCTCCCCAGGCTTTCGTGCCGGGCGTGGCCCTGAGCGTGTCCGACACCGGCTGCGGGATTCCCCCCGAGGACCTGCCGCGGCTCTTCGAGCCCTTCTTCTCCACCAAGGGGAGCCGTGGCACGGGGCTCGGACTGGCGGTCACCTGGGGGCTCGTGGAGGGCCACGGCGGCACCCTCGAGGTCCAGAGCGAGCCCGGCGCGGGCAGCTGTTTCACCGTGAAGATCCCCCTGGCCCAGGCGCCGCGCGACGGCTCCGCCCCGGCCCCTTCCGCCCATGAGGAGGTCCCATGACCGCCCTGCTGATCCTGTTCATGTTCCTGGCGTTCGCCGGGATTGACCTGCTGGTGCGCGCCAGCCTGAAGCGCCGGCGCGAGCGCCTCGCCCGCCAGGCGCGGGAGGAGGTCCTGAAGACCTCCATCCGCCTGGATTTCACCCACGAGGCCAGGAGCCTGAAGCGCGTGGAGGTGCCCGAGCCCAAGGCGCGCATCCTGGCGGTGGACGACGAAGCCGTGGTGCTGGATTCCTTCCGGCGCATCCTCGTGCTCGACGGCTACAGCGTGGATACCGTGGAGACGGGACCCGAGGCCCTGGGCCTCGTCCAGCGGCGGGACTACGATTTCGTGTTCACCGACCTGAAGATGCCGGACATGGATGGCGTGGAGGTGGTGAAGGCGGTGAAGCACCTCCGGCCGGATGTGGACGTGGTGGTGATCACCGGCTACGGCAGCATCGAGACGGCCGTGCAGACGCTCCAGCACGGCGCCTGCGAGTACGTGCAGAAACCCTTCACGGCCGACGAACTCTCCGAATTCACCCGCAAGCTCCTCATCAAGCGGGAGGCCCGCCTCGAGGCCCAGCGCCAGCCCACCGTGCGGGTGGTGGCCCCGGAGGTCGCCGAGACGATGCCGGCCAGCGAGTACTGCCTGCCGGGCGGGGCCTTCCTGTCCACGGGCCACGCCTGGGCCCGGATCGAACCGGAGGGGCAGGTCCGGGTGGGCCTCGACGACTTCGCCCGGAAGGTCCTGGGGGAGGTGACGGCGGTGGAGCTGCCGCAGCGGGGGAGCCTCGTCCATGCCGGGGAACCCTTCGCCGTCCTGCGGGGTGCGGCGGGATCGGTCCATCTGTCCGCGCCTTTGAGCGGCCGGGTGGCCTACGGCAACGAGACCCTGAAGCATGCCCCGACGGCGGTGCTGGAAAGCCCCTACGACCGGGGCTGGCTGTGCCTGATCGAGCCCGGCGACCTCGCGGGCGAGCTGGCCTCCCTGCGCATCGGCCAGCCCGCGGTGACCTGGTACCAGGAGGAGATCACCCGGCTCCGCCAGGCCGAGCGGGATGCTGCCAAGGCCCTGGACTGGGCCGCCTTCGAGCAGGCCTTCCTCGCGGGCAGGCCCGAGCCGGTCCACGCCTGAACGCAAGACCTTCGATCGCTGGAGCCTTCAGCCCCCGAAGCTCTCCTTGGCGTGGTAGCTGGAGCGCACCAGGGGGCCCGACTCCACCTTCTGGAAGCCCAGGGCCAGGCCCTTCTCGCGGTACATCTCGAATTCGGCGGGCTCGACGTAGCGGTCGAGGGGCAGGTGGAGGGGCGAAGGCGGGAGGTACTGGCCGATGGTGGTGATGTCCACCCGGGCCTCCCGCCAGTCGGCCATCAGGGCCAGCACCTGCTCGGGCGTCTCACCCAGGCCCACCATGATGCCGCTCTTCACCCGCAGGGCCGGAGCGCGGCGGTCCCGCCAGTCGGCGGCGCGGCGCAGCACCTGGAGGCTCTGGCGGTAGTCGGCGTCGGGGCGCACCCGCTTGTAGAGGTGGGCCACCGTCTCGACGTTGTGGTTCAGCACGTCGGGACCGGCTTCCAGCACGGTCAGGAGGGCCTCCTCGCTGCCGCGGAAATCGGGGATGAGCACCTCCACCCCGCAACCGGGCGACAGGGTGCGGATCCACCGGATGGTCTGGGCGAAGTGCCCGGATCCGCCCTCGGGCAGGTCGTCCCGGTTCACCGAGGTCACCACGGCGAACCGCAGGCCCAGGGCGGCCACGGCCTCGGCCACCCGCTGGGGCTCCCCGGGATCCAACGCTCCCGGGCGCCCCTTGCCCACGTTGCAGAAGCCGCAGTGCCGGGTGCAGACCTCCCCCATGAGCATGAACGTGGCCGTGCGGTGCAGCCCCCAGCATTCGTGGAGGTTGGGGCAGCGGGCCTCCTCGCAGACTGTCACCAGCCGCTGGCTCCGGATGAGCCCCTCCACCTCCGCCACCACCTCGGGGGCCGGCACGCGGATCTTCAGCCATTCGGGGCGGGGGCCGGGCAGGACGGGGGGACGAGCCATCGCCCTCCATTGTGACGGTCCCCGCCTATCTCGGCCACTGGGTGGTGGGGCGGCCATCCCGGCCCGATCCCGGTAGAATCGCTCCATGCCCGTCCCCTCTCCGGATCCTTCCCCCGTGGAATCCGCCACGGGATGCCCCGTGCCCCCGCCGGTCTTCGAGCCCCCCAAGGGGTTCGAGACGAAGTTCAGGGACCTGCCTCTGCACCTGGCTGCCTTCGAGGGGCCGCTGGACCTCCTGCTGCACCTCATCCGGGAGCAGAAGCTGGACATCCTGGACCTGCCCATGGCGGAGGTCACGCGGCAGTACATGGACTACCTGGGCCTCATGGAGGAGCTGAACCTGGAGATCGCTGCGGAGTTCGTGGCCATGGCGGCCCAGCTGCTCCAGATCAAGTCCCGTCTCATGCTGCCCCGCCCGCCCGAGGAGGCCGGCGAGGAGGATCCGCGAGAGGAACTGGTCCAGCGCCTTCTGGACTACCAGCAGGTCAAGGCCGCGGCCCAGGTCCTGGCCGAGCGGGAATCGGACTGGCGGGACGTGGCATTCGCCCCCGGCCTCGACCTGGAGGGGCATCGCCGGGTGGAGGAGGAGCCCATCCGGGCCACCCTCTTCGACCTGCTGGGCGCCTATCGGGAGGCCCTGAAGCGCCTGCTGCCCCCACCGCCGGTGGAGGTGCGCACCCAGCCCAAGCCCCTGGAACAGCGGGTCATGGAAGTCCTCACCGAGCTCCGGGACGGTCTTTGGAAGCCCTTCCGAGGGCTGCTGGGGGATATCCGGACCCGCGAGGACCTGGTGCTCACCTTCCTGGCCCTTCTGGAACTGGTCCGCACGGGTCGCATCGCCCTGGTGCAGGTGGAGGCCTTCGGCGAGATCCGCGTCAAGGCGTCCGAGGCGGCCTGATGCTCGCCGCCGACCCCCTGCGGGGCCCCTGGAGGGCCTGGGGTTGGGGCCTGGTGGCCGGCCTCGCCGTGGCCTGCATTCCGGTCCTGCTCGCGACCGCGGGCCTGTGCCCCCCGGGCAGCCTTCCCGTGGCGGGCGCCCCCCAGCAGCTCGGCTACAGTTTCACTGGCCTGACCTTCCTGGCGGCGGCCTGGCTGGCCTGGCGCCGGATGCGCGGAGCCCCGCCTTCCGGGCTCTCGGACGGCAGCGCCCAGGGGGCGGCCTACCGCGGCGAGATCCGCACCGTCCTCCTGGTATCCGCCAGCACCACCCTGTGGGGATGCCTCTACTGGCGCATGGTGGGCTGGCATGGCGCGCGCCATGCTCTTACCTTCCTTGTGCTGACGCCGGCGATGTACCTCTGTTTCGCGCCGCGGCCGTCCCGCCGCGCCTCCCGCCAGGAGGTTCCATGAACACCCCCCATCTCGCGCCCCAGCTGGTCCGCCTGCTGGTGGCCCAGGCCCAGGAACGCCGCCGCCCGCTCACCACCGGGGAACTCGGGCGAGCCATGGGCCACCCCCCCCACGCCTTGGGGGAGAGCCTGCAGGTCATCAGCCGCCATTGCGAGCAGCTCAAGCTGCCTGATCTCGCCAGCATGGTCTGCCGGGAGGAAAGCGGTGCGCCGGAATCCACGTGGCGTCCGGATCTCCCTCCCGCGGAGCGCCTGGTGAGCGCCTGGGAGGAACAGGCCCGCCTCTGGGTGTTCGACGAGTGGCTGAAATACGAGGAAGTGATCCTGCGCCTCCAGCGCCTGGGCTGAAGGCGCTGCACGGCGCGCCGGGGCTATGCTGGGGGATCCCGGAGGTGCCCATGAGCGAGGCCACGCCAATCCCCACCTCCGATGGGGACCCCGGAACCACGGCGGACCCGGGAACCAAGCTCCCTGCCGGCGAGCTCGCGGATTCGGAGGCCACGGCGAGGCTGACGGCGCCGCCCGTCCTGCGCCCCCCGGTGCCGCCCCCGCCCGGGGGGATCGCCACCGGCGGTGGGGGACGGCGGCCCTGGGGGGGATGGGTGCTGGGGGCCCTGGTGCTCCTTGCCGGAGGGGCCCTCGCGGGCTACCTGCTGGGAGCCTTCCGGCGGCATCCGGCGCCCTCCAGGCCTGCCGCCGAGGCGCCACCGCCGCCCGGCCTCCAGATCTACCTCGACCAGGCCAAGGCGGGGGATACCCATGCCATGCGCATGCTGGGCGTGATGTACTACTACGGGCTCAATGTCCGCCAGGACCAGGCCAAGGGCCTCGCGTGGTACCGGCGGGCGGCCACTGCGGGGGATCCCGCGGCCCGCGCGGACCTGGCCAAGCTGGAGCCGGCCGGCGGGACGAAATAGGCCGGGATCCCGGTCCGGTCAGAAGGTGACAACCATCTGGAGGCTGCCGCCCCAGAAGCGGTAGGTGGACACCTTCTCCCCCCAGGTGGCCTCGGCCTTGAGGGCCAGGGCCGGCGTCAGGGGCCAGTGGCCGGAGAGGCTGGCCAGACGTTCCTGGGGGGCCGATTCCGCCAGGAGGATCACCGGGCTCGAGGGGGACGTGCCCGTCCCCCCTGTGCCCATGCCACCCATTCCGCCCATGTTCCCCTTGCCGCTGCCGTAGCCGTTGCCCCCCATGGTCAGGCCCGCGGTGGTGCCCATCATGGTGAGTCCTCCACCGGAGGCGGTGCTCTCGATGATGCCCCGCCCCCAGGCGAGCCGGAGGTTGTGCCAGATCGCGAAATCGCTGGCGCCCAGTCGCAGGTTCACGATGCAGCCCGTATCCGTGCCTCCGGCGGGCTCGTACTGCAGCTGCTGGACCCACACCGAGGCACTCCAGGATTCACCCTGGTAGGCCGGGCCAGCCTGGAGCAGACGGATCTCGTCGCGGCCGGAGAAGCGGCTGACGGCCCCTCCCAGGTCGGCCTTCCATCCCGCCGCGACGTCCAGGTGGAAGGCGACGTCGGCCCGGATCCGCGGGAGGATGTCGGTGTTCGTGCCTCCGCTGAGTCCGAGGTAGACCGAGGAGGCCCGCCCCAGCTCCAGGTACTTTCCCCCGGAGAACAGCGTGCCTTTTCCCTCGGGCCGGTCGAAGCCCACCGCTGCGAATTCCCAAGGCCCCCCTCGCGTGGGATAGAGGGTGCCCTCCAGGGTCCACCCCTTCCAGCGCCCGTAGCCATCGGAG
Organism: Holophagaceae bacterium; assembly: GCA_027451045.1. Classification (GTDB taxonomy): domain Bacteria; phylum Acidobacteriota; class Holophagae; order Holophagales; family Holophagaceae; genus Geothrix. The sequence continues at coordinate 19,463 of DAIDKC010000073.1, forward strand.
AAGGCTTGATCGTACCCCCCGAGGGCCAGTCGGGTGATCGGCTGCCGGGGCGTGGCGAGATCGAAGGGATCCTCCTGGGCGGCGAGGCTCAGGGGCACCAGGACGAGGAGGGCGAGGGGTCTCAGCATGGGAACTCCGCAGCGGCTTGGATCCTGTTCAGAAGATGAACGTTCCGGAGCAGAGGATCAAGTCAGCGGCCCTTGCCGCCCCGGGTGCGGGTCCCGGTCTGCTGCCGGGTGGTGCTGGGAGTCTGGCTGGAGCTGCCGTCACGCTGGCGCAGCTGGTGCCGCGTGCGGGACTGCTCCTGGGTGCGGGTCTGGGCCTGGCTGCCCGACTTGGACTGGTTCCGGGTCTGGGCCTGGTTCCGGGTCTGGCTCTGATTCCGGGTCTGGCTCTGGCTCTGGCTCTGGCTCCGGGCCTGGTCGCGGGACTGGCTGCGGGTCCGGTCCTGGGTCCGGTCCTGGGTCCGGTCCTGGGTCTGATCCTTGGTCTGATCCTTGATCCGGTCCTGGTCCTTCAGCCGGTCCTGGTCCTTGAGCTGGTCATGGTCCTTCAGGCGGTCCTGGTCCCGGGTCTGATCCTGGGTCCGGTCCTGGATCTGGTAGGCCGCATGGCCCGCAAGAGGGAGGAAGCATGCCGCACTGAGGGCTGCGGCAAGCCCGATCGAGGTCTTCATAGGTGCCTCCGGGTTGGGGTGCGGATCCTTCCGCACATCCGATGAGAGGCGAACCCCCGGGTGCGGGTTGAGAAGTTTTCATTGGATTTAAATATCATGTATTCATGATTTTACGTGTGACTGAGACCCTCTCCACATCTCGATATTCCGGCAGGCCGCGGCGCCCACGGCCGCTTGCAGGGCCCCTGGATCCGCTTCCCGCACCCGGGCCACGCTGCCGAAGGCCTGGAGCAGCTTTTTCGCGGTGACGGGGCCGATGCCGGGGATCTGGGTGAGCTCGGTTTGGAGCGTGCGCTTGGCGCGCAGGGCGCGGTGGTAGGTGATGGCGAAGCGGTGGGCTTCGTCGCGAATGCGCTGCAGGAGCTGGAGCACGGGCGAGGATTTCGGAATGCGCAGCGGTTCGCTCGATCCGGGTCGGAAGACCAGCTCCTCTTTCTTGGCCAGGGAACCGAGTTCCAGTTGTTCCAGCCCGAGGGCCTGCAGCGCGGCCTCGGCGGCGTGCAGCTGGCCCAGGCCGCCGTCGATGAGCACCAGGTCGGGGAAGTCCTGGCCCTCGTCACTCGGCCCCTCCTGGGCCTCGCCCGTGGGGCGGTCCTCCGGACCGTGGCGCTCCGCTCCTGCTCCGCGCTCCTTGAGCCGCTTGTAGCGTCGCGTGACGGCCTCGAACATGTTGGCGAAGTCGTCGTTCTGCTCGTTGGTCATCTTGAAGCGACGGTAGCGGGCCTTGTCCGGCGCGCCCTCGCTGAACACCACGCAGCTGGCCACCACCTCGCGGCCCTGGCCGTGGCTGATGTCGAAGCACTCGATGCGGCGGGGCAGGTGGCTGAGCCCCAGGAAGGCCTGCAGGCCCTCCAGCACGGCCTCGCTGAGCCGCGCCGGCTCGAACTTCCGCTCCAGGGCCAGCCGCGCGTTCTCCTGGGCCATGGCGAGGAGGTCCACCTTCTCGCCCTTCTTCGGCACGTGGATCTGGGGCCGGCTGCCGCGCATGCCGCCGAGCCAGTCGCGGAGCAATTCGGCGTCGTCGGGCTCCACCTCCACCAGGATGCGGCCGGGCACGGGATCGGCGCTGTAGACGCGCTGGAGCACCTCCGCCAGCACCGCGCCGTCGAAGGCCTCCACGTCGTCCAGCACGTGCTCCTGGCGGCCCATCATGCGTCCGTCGCGAAGCATGAGGCGGTGGACGCAGGCCCGGCCGTCCAGCACGGCGCTGCCGTAGACGTCGAGATCCTCCAGGTTGGGGCTGGCGGCCTTCTGGCGCGTGAACCAGGCGTCCACCTGCTGGAGCGCGTCGCGGTACTGGGCCGCCCGCTCGAAGGCCGCCGCCTCGGCCGCCTGCCACATGGCAGCCTCCAGCCGCGCCTTCAGCTCGTCCCGCTTGCCCTCCAGGAAGAGCCGCGCCTCCTTGGCCTGCTCGCGGTAGACGGCCTGGTCCACGGCGGCGATGCAGGGCGCGGTGCACCGATGCAGCTGGTATTTCAGGCAGGCCCGGCCCCGCTTGCCGTCAATCTCGATGTCGCAGTCGCGGATCTGGAAGAAGCGGTACACCAGCTCCGCCGTGCGGTAGGCCGTGCTCGCCGGGAAGAAGGGGCCGTAGTAGAGGCCGCCGTCCTTCCGGACCTTCCGGGTGACGAACACCTTCGGGAAGGCCTCCTTCCAGGTGAGCTTCACGTAGGGGTAGCTCTTGTCGTCGCGCAGCAGGATGTTGAAGGGCGGCAGGTGCTCGTTGATGAGGTTGTTCTCCAGCACCAGGGCTTCCAGTTCCGTCTCGCAGACGATGAACTCCAGGTCCCAGATGCGGGCCACCAGGCGGCGGGTCTTGGCGTCCAGCTGCCTGCTCTGGAAGTAGGACTTCACGCGGTTCCGCAGGACCTTGGCCTTGCCGATGTAGAGCAGGTTTCCCTTCTGGTCGCGGTAGAGGTAGCAGCCCGGTCGCGTGGGCAGATCCGCCAGCTTGCGGCGAAGGGCTTCCGAGCGGTCGAGATTGGTTCGGATGGGCATGGATTTCCCACAGACAAGGGCCCTGGACTGTTCCACTCTAGCGATCCGGGATGTTGTAGAAACAACACTTTGTCGCTGGATTTGCATGCCCCAGTTCGTCGCATTCTCGCCGACCGTGGAGATCTGGGGCGGGAGCCTGCTCGGCATGGTGGAGGGTCTCGTGCAGGGCGGCGTGCCGAGGGACGAGATCCTGGCCTTCCTGGCCCAGGGTGGGATCCTGGACCCGGACCCCGAGGGCTGGTACCCCCAGCAGGGCCTGCTCGACACCCTTCGCAGCGCGGGGCTGCGTTTCGGCGCGGAGGTGCTCCGGGCGGCCGGACGGGCCATTCCTGTCCATTCGCGCTTCCCCCCGGAAGTGGACTGTCTGGAGCGGGCCCTGACGACCCTGGACCTGGCCTACCAGGTGAACCACCGGGGCGGCCGGATCGGGCACTACGTCGCCCGGCGGCTGGGCTCCCGCCGGATGGAGCTCTTCTGCGACAACCCCTACGGCTGCGACCTGGACCTGGGGATCCTGGACACCCTCCTCGCGCGCCACCAGAAGCCGGGGGAAGCCTTCCGCGTGCATCACGCCCCCGGGACTTCCTGCCGGAAGGAGGGCCATCGGGCCTGTGTGTACCAGGTGGCATGGTGATCGTCATTGTCGCCCCGTACGGATGCGTGGGGGCGTCAGGCCGGGCATGACGACGAGCCCGGTCCGGCGACGCCGTACACTCGGGGCATGCTGAAGCTCGAATCCTTCCCCGTCGGCCCCCTGGGCTGCAACTGCTCCCTGCTATGGGATCCGGCCACGGGCCAGGGGGTGGTGGTGGATCCCGGCGGCGAGGGGCCGAGGATCCGCCGTCGCGTGGAGGCCCTGGGATTCAGGGTGGCCGCCCTGCTGCACACCCACGCCCATTTCGACCACGTGGGGGCCACCCGGGAACTCCAGGACCTCTGGCAGTGCCCGGCCTTCCTCCATGGGGACGATACCTTCCTCGTCGAGGCCCTGGCCCAGCAGACCGGGATGTTCGGCATGCCCGCCATCCCGCAGCCGGAGATGGCTGCGCTCCATGCGGGGGACCGCCACCTGGGACTGGCCACCCTCCACACGCCGGGCCATACCCCCGGCTCCTGCTGCTTCCACGGCGCCTTCGAGAAAGGCCAGGTGGTCCTGGCGGGGGACACGCTGTTCCGCGGCGGCGTGGGCCGCACGGATCTCTGGGGCGGCAGCTGGGAGCACCTGGAGGCGAGCATCCGCCGGGAACTCTACGTCCTCGACAGGGCCACGCTGGTGATTCCCGGCCACGGGCCCGCCACCACGCTGGGCGAGGAGGCCGCCACCAATCCTTTCGTCCGGGCGTAGACTGGGACCTTCCTTCCCCGGAGTCCCCATGGATGCTGCCTTCGCCTCCCTCGGCTGTTTCGGTCCCATCGCCATTGTCGCGATCATCTGGGCCCTCGCCTGCATCAAGGTCATCAACCAGTACGAGCGGGCCGTGGTGTTCACCCTCGGCAAGGTGAACGAGGCGCCGCTCGGGCCGGGCCTGCGGTTCATCTGGCGGCCCTTCCAGAAGGCCGTCATCGTGTCCCTGCGCACCGTGGTGCTGGACGTGCCCAGCCAGGACATCATCACCCGCGACAACGTGAGCCTGAAGGTGAGCGCCGTCGTCTACTTCCGGGTGATGGATCCCATGCAGGCCATCGTGGGTGTGGAGAACTACTTCTACGCCACGAGCCAGATCGCCCAGACCACGCTCCGCAGCGTCCTGGGCGAGGTGACGCTGGACGAGCTGCTGGCGGACCGGGAGAAGCTGAGCCAGCGCCTCCAGGAGATCATAGACAAGTCCACCGAGCCCTGGGGCATCCAGGTGTCCAGCGTGGAGCTGAAGAGCGTGGACCTGCCCGAGCAGATCCAGCGCGCCATGGGCAAGCAGGCCGAGGCGGAGCGGGAGAAGCGGGCCAAGATCATCGCCGCCGAGGGCGAGCTGATGGCCAGCCAGCAGCTGCTGGAGGCCGCCAACAAGATCAGCGAGAACCCCACTGCCATCCAGATGCGCTACCTGCAGACCCTCGCCGAGATCTCCGTGGAGAAGAACAGCACCATCGTCTTCCCGCTGCCCATGGAGCTCATGAAGGCCTTCGAGAAGTTCAGCAGCACGAAGTAGGCTTCCAGCCTCGCCAGGCCGCCGCCTCCGCCCGGGCGAGGGCGGCGGCGGTGCCGGGAGACGCGGCGCCGTAGGCTTCGGCATCCACCGCGTCCGCCAGGCGGAGGAGGGCCTCCCGGCGCTCCGGCCGGCGGTCCCCCAGGCGCAGGAGCCACGCTCGGGCCGTCTCCCCGGTCGCGGGAGGCAGGTGGCGCCGGAGCCTGGACCGCAGGGGCCGGAGGGCCTTCACCCGGTAGGGCGAGGTGGACGGGAGCGGCCAGGCCCGGCGGAGGCGCCAGGCGACCCCCAGTGCCGCGAGGACGGCGAGGGCAAGGACGACCGCGCGGCGGGGGAGGTGCCAGCGCCAGGCCGCAGCCTGCCGCTGGAGCCACTCCAGGCCCGCCACCTGGTCGCGGCTGGAGAAGCGCACCACGTAGCGGTCCCAGCGGAAGGTGAGGGCGTCCAGCCAGCAGGCGGCCAGCCCCGGCAATGCCCCGCCTTCCGCCGACGTGGGCGGCGCCGGGGGGGTGGGATCGGCCGCATGCCAGGCCCCCTGGTCCCAGTACTCCACCCAGCTGTGGGCCTGGTCCTGGCTCACCCGGAAGTAGCCGCCTTCGGAGATCCAGGGGCCCAGGCGGTAGCCGTTCACCACCCGGGCCGGCACGCCCCGGACCCGGAGCATCAGGGCCATGGCCGAGGCGAAGTACTCGCAATGGCCCGCATGGGTGTGGTCCAGGAAATCCTCCAGGGGATTGGCCGCCCGCCCGCTGGGGTTGTCCAGGGTGTAGCGCCAGGTTCGGAGCTCGGTCTCCAGTCGCCGGGCGAGGGCCGGCGCGGGCAGGACGCCGGGGGCCAGCCTCAGGCTCCAGGCGCGGGCGGCCGCGTCCTCCGCCGGGACCGCCGTGAGCTCGGCCCACCGGCGCGGGCTCAGGCGGGGCTCGGGCAGCGGGGCCTGGGCGGGATCCCAGGCCACCTCCACTGGGAGGGTGCGGACCACGGGGAAGCGCCAGCGCAGGCTGCCGCCCCAGCCGCCCCTCAGGGGCACGGGCGGATCCGGGAGCGCCTGGAGGCCGTAGGGAAGGGGCAGGATGCCCCGGGGGCTGGGCTCGAAGAAGAACTCGGCCCGCAGGGCCCCGGGCGTGTCGGGTCCCGAGGGGAGGGCCTGGCGCGGCGTGTCCATGGACATCATCCAGCCCGTGCCGACGGCCCGTTCCAGGGTCACACCCCTCAGGAGGGCCAGGCTGGCGGCCCAGGCGGGATCGGAGGCCAGGGCCGCGCGAGGGGGGACGATGCGGAGGGCCACTTCCGGGTTGGGCTGGATGGGACCCGCCCCCGCCAGGTCCAGGCGGTCGCTGAGGCCCGCCTGACCGCCCGGCGCCCGGAGCCCGAGCAGGGCTGCAGGCCGCAGGCCGAGGCTGGCCCGGGGGAGAAGGACGAAGAAGGCCGCCCCGAAGCAGGCTGCGCCCAGGACCCATCCGGGGACATGGCGAAGCGGCGGGGGTGGGACGGGGCCCTTGCGGCGTCCCGCGGCCTCCCCCCAGCTCTGCTGGAGGAGCACGGCGGCCGCCGCCGCGAACCAGGCCAGGGCCCAGGCCAGGAAGGCCGGGCCCGAAGGGCCCATCGCGGAGGTCAGGAACAGCAGGAAGCCCATGAGCAGGAGCTGCCGCTGCTGGGGGCGCTCCCGGGGCAGGGCCAGCCGCAGGCCCGCCAACAGGAAGAGGGTGTGCACCGCGACGGTGAACACGCCGATACCGCTGGCCAGGTCCCCTAGGAAGAAGACCAGCGCCCCGGCCTCCAGCCAGCGCCGGAACGGCGCCAGGTCCCAGCGCCGGGCCTGCACGAGGGCGCCCGCGGCGAGGGGAAGGGCCATGAGACCCGCTTCCAGGGGCGCATAGAGCCCCGTGGAGGCCACGGCCCCCCACGCCAGCCAGAGCGGGAGATGCTCCAGCCAGCGGGCCGGCTTCAGGGCCATACCCAGCTCCCCAGCACGGCGGGCCGGGAGGCTCCCGTCACCTCCGGCAGGTTGCCCGGCAGGCCCAGGGCGCTCGCGGCCCCCAGCAGGGCCCAGCTCACGGCTTCCCGGGCGCCGGCGGGGAAGGTGGCGTCGTCCTCCAGGGGCAGGCCCAGGCGGCGCTCCAGCTCCTGCCAAAGCCTCCGGTGGCGCGCTCCGCCTCCGCTGACCAGGAGACGGGCACCCGCCGGCGGCCGGCCGAGCCGCCCCGCCTCCCGGGCCACAGCTTCCGCAGTGAAGGCGGCCAGGGTGGCCATCCGGTCCTCCAGCGGCAGCGCCTCGAGATCAGGGGCCTCCGCATCAAGCCAGGCCCTCCCGAACGTCTCCCGCCCGGTGGATTTGGGAGGTTCAAGGCGGAAGTAGGGGTGGTCCAGCCAGCGCGCGAGACGGGTCTCGGAGACTCGGCCCGAGGCCGCGGCCCCGCCGGGGTCGAAGGGACAGCCCAGCCAGCGTTCCGCGGCGAGGTCCAGCAGAGACATGGCGGGGCCCGCATCCCAGGCCCTCAGGTGCCGACCGTCCCAGGCGGTGAGGTTGGCGATGCCGCCCAGGTTGAGGGCCCACCAGGGATCGCTGCCGTGCAGCCAGCGTTCCGCCAGGGGGACGAGGGGTGCGCCCTGGCCCCCCAGGGCCATGTCCCGGCGCCGCAGGTCCCAGACCACGGGGCATCCCACGGCCTCCACCAGGACGTAGGGATCCGCCAGCTGGAGGGTGGCGCCCTCGGCCGGATGGTGCTGGACTGTCTGCCCGTGCAGGGCCGCGAGGTCGGGCCGGAGTCCCAGGGAGGCGCCGAGGGCCCGGGCCGCAGCCGCGTGGTGGTCCCCGAGGCGGCGCTGGAGGATGCAGAGGGCTCCGGGATCCAGGGAGCCACCGGCGGCTGCCAGCACCTGCGCCCGCAGGGGAGCGGGGTAGGGCGAGGCCCGATGACCGAGCAGGCTAAGGAAGGGGCGCCCCTCCTGGAAGCGCCGGGGATCCACCTCCACCAGCGCGGCATCCACGCCGTCGGCGCTGGTGCCGGACATGAGCCCCAGCACGCGCCAGGGACGGTCCGCGGGGAGGGGCGGCAGGGGACGCATGGGCTGATGATGGCAGCGTCGCCCCCCGGGGCGGAAAGCGGCTACCCTAGGTCGCCTGGGAGCCGATCATGTTCTGGATCATCCTCGTCGCCGGCATCGTCCTCTACTTCATCCTGCGGGGGAGGCGGGACCGCCCGGAGCAGCTCGGAGCCGCCCACCGGCCCCTTTCCATCGCCCCGGTCGAGGCGCACAAGTTCCCGTGCCCCTATGCCAAGTGCCCGTCCTGCGGCGGCTCCGGCGACGGCATGAAGCAGGAGTGGGATGGCCTGCGCTCGGTGAAGTGGACCTGCGGCTACTGCGGCGCCCAGGCGGGCGTCCAGGAGCTGAAGGACGAGGAGCTTCCGCCCTCCGCTCGGCAGAGCCTGGGCCTGGATGCGCCTGCGGTGCCTCCGGGGATGCCGGTGCAGGGCGGCCTCGGCACGGGCGGCGTGGGCGACCTGCTCACCGGCATGATGATCGGAAGCATGATGGGGGGGGGCTCCCAGGGCTCCAGCGGCGATGGCGGCTGGGGCGGCGGCGATGCGGGCGATTCCGGAAACGCCAGCGACTGGGGCGATTCCGGAGGTTCCGACTGGGGGGATTCCGGCGGCGGTGATTCCGGCGGCGGGGACTGGTAGGGCCCTACAGCACCTGGGGCACCAGGAAGTGGCCCCGGTCCTGGGCAGGGGCGTTGGCCAGGGCCTCGGCCTGCGTCAGCCCCGCCCGCGGCTCATCCTCCCGTCGGGGCAGCGGCTGGCCCGAGCCTGGCATCAGGGGCTCCACCTCCGCCAGGTCCAGCGCGTCCAGGCTGGCGGCGTGGGTGAGCATCTGCGCCATGGCTTGACGGAGCGGCTCGATCTCCGCCTCGGGCAGGTCCAGGCAGGCCAGCCGGGCGCAGCGCAGCACGTCTTCGCGGGTGACGTCCATGTCAGGCCCCCAGCTTGAGGTCGGCGTCGGCGTTGCGGGGCCAGGGCTCAGGGTCCACCGGCAGCAGCGCCCCTGCGGCGGCGATCATGGCGCCGTTGTCCGTGCAGAGCCTCGGCTCGGGAATGGCCAGGGCCAACCCCTCCCGGGCTGCCAGGGCCTCGGCATCCTTGCGCAGCCGCGAGTTGCACGCCACGCCGCCGCTGAGGATCAGGCTCCGGGCGCCGTGCTCGCGGGCGAGGGAGGGGACGGGCTTGAGCAGCCAGCCGGAGATGGCCTCCTGCAGGCTGCGGCAGAGGCCCTGGACTTCAGGGTCCTCGGCGCCTCCTCCGGCGAGCCTCGGATCGCGCTCCACCCGCAGCTTCACGGCCGTCTTGAGGCCCGAGAAGCTCCAGGCGGCCCTGCCGTCGCGGAACTTCGGGGGCGTGAAGGGTTCGGCGGCCTTCGGCGCGCGGCTCGCACAGGTGTCCACCACGGGGCCGCCGGGATAGCCCAGGTTGAGCATGCGGGCGGCCTTGTCGAAGGCCTCGCCGGCGGCGTCATCCCGGGTCTTCTGCAGCAGCTCCAGGGAGGTCCAGTCCCTTGCCAGGTAGATGTGGGTGTGGCCGCCGGAGACCAGCAGGGCCAGGGCGGGGAAGGGCAGGTCCGGCGCCGCGAAGCGGGCGGCGTTCAGGTGCCCCAGCAGGTGGTGGACGCCGGTCCAGGGGATGCCCTCGCGCCAGGCGACGGCCTTGCTGGCGCTGAAGGTGGCCAGCAGACTGCCCACGAGGCCGGGCCCGCGCGTGACGGCGATGCGGTCGAGATCCTTCAGGCCGAGACCGGCCTTGGCCAGGGCGTCGGCCATCACGGCCCGTACCTGGAGGAGGTGCTCCCGGGCCGCCAGCTCGGGCACCACGCCGCCGAAGGGGCCGTGGATGCCGTCCTGGCTCTTGCGCACCAGGGACTTCAGCACCGGCCCGGAGGCCGTCTCCTCCACCACGGCGGCAGAGCAGTCGTCGCAGGAGGACTCGAGACCCAGGACCAGCATCCGCCAAGTGTACCCTGGGGCGGATGTCCCTGGTCCCCACCCTCGTCCAGCTCAACCGTCCCCTGCCGCCCCTCACCTACCTGGCGCCGGAGGGGCTGCCGGCCTGGGTGCGGGTGCGGGTGAAGGTGCGGAACAGCGTGGCCGTCGGCCTGGCCATGGGGCCGGAGCTGGCGGGGGGGGACCGCCTGCTCGCTGATGCTCGCGAAGTCCCCTCCGCGGCCCACCCCGGGATGGGCGGGCCGAGCCCGTCCATCCCGTCTGCCCGACCAGAGCGGCGGATCGTGCTGCGCCCCATCGAGTCCGTGGTGGATCCCTTCCCCCTGCCGCCGCCGGCCCTGCGGGAGCTGCTGGCCTTCGCCGCCCGCTACTACGGCTGCCTGGAGGCCCACCTGCTGCCCCTGGCCCTGCCGCAGGCGCTGCTGCCCCGCTGGGAGGCCGAGGAGGACGGCCAGGCCCTGGCCTTCTTCCGCGACAGCGGCCGCTGGCCCTCGCTGGCGGAATTGGGCGAGGCCTGGCACCGGGAGCCCTCGATCCTGCCCACCCTGCTCCACCGGCAGGACCTGCGGTCGGCGGGCTTCACCGAGGTGCACCTGACGGGGCGGCCCCATCCTGCGCGGGTCACGCCCGCCCAGGCCAAGGTGCTCCTCGCCCTGGAGGATGCGGGCGGGTCCCTGCTGGAGGCCGACCTCCTGGAGGCCGCAGGCGTGGGCCCCTCCGTCCTGGCCACCCTGGAGAAGCGCGGGCTCCTGGAGCGGATGAAGCGCGTGGACCTCCTGGCCCAGCGCCGGGAGGCGGGCCGCGACCGGGTGGTGGAGCTGAACGCCGAGCAGCGGGCGGCGCGGGATGCGGTGGCGCTGGACGCCTTCGGGGTGCACTTGCTGCAGGGGGTCACGGGTTCGGGCAAGACGGAGGTGTACCTCGCCCTGGCGGAGCGGGTGCTGGCCGCGGGGAAGCGGGTGCTCTGGCTGGTCCCGGAGATCGGCCTCACGCCCCGCCTGCTGGATCGCCTGGAGGCCCGCTTCCCGGGCCGGGTCGCCGTGGGCCACGCCGGGCTCAACGCCAGCGAGAAGCACGGCGACGTGGTGCGCCTCCTGGGCAACGGGGCCGGCCTCTTCGTGGGGGTGCGGAACGCCGTGCTGGCACCCCTGCGCCACACCGGCCTCGTGGTGGTGGACGAGGAGCACGAGGGCTCCTACAAGTCCGAGGAGCACCCCCGCATCCACGCCCGGGATCTCGCCGTGAAGCGCGCCCAGATCGAGGGCTGCCCCGTGGTGCTGGGCAGCGCCACTCCCAGCCTGGAGAGCTGGCACGCCGCTCTGGCGGGGCGCTACAGGCTCCTCCGGCTGCGGGAGCGGCCTGCCGGCGTGACCCTGCCCAAGGTGGAGATCGTGGACCTGCGGGACGCCTACCGGGAGGCGCGCCGGAAGGTGATCCTCTCGTCAGCCCTGCAGAAGGCGATCGCGGACACGCTGGCCCGGGGCGAGCAGTCGCTCCTGCTGCTGAACCGGCGGGGCTACGAGAACTTCTGGATGTGCCGGGCCTGCGGCCGGACCCTGGGCTGCCCCCACTGCGCGATCTCGCTCACCTACCACCGCGGCGACTACCGCCTGCGCTGCCACCTCTGCGGCCACGAGACGGTGCCCCCGGAGGCCTGCCCGGAGTGCGGCGCCGAGCATCTGCGGGGCGTGGGCGAGGGGACGGAGCAGGTGGAGGAGCACCTGGCGGGCCTCTTTCCCGGCGCGCGCCTCCTCCGCCTGGATCGCGACACCACCCGGCGGCGGGGGGCCCTGGAGGCGGGCCTCCTGGCCGCCGAGCAGGGCCAAGTGGATCTCCTGGTGGGCACCCAGATGCTGGCCAAGGGGCACACCTTCCCGAAGCTGACGCTGGTGGGGGTGCTCAATGCCGACCAGGGCCTCAAGGTGGCCGACTTCCGTGCCGCGGAGCGCACCTTCCAGCTCCTCACTCAGGTGGCGGGCCGGGCCGGTCGGGCGGACCGGCCGGGCCGCGTGATCCTCCAGACCTACTCCCCGGACCACCCGGCCATCACCTTCGCCCTGGCCCAGGACTTCGAGGGCTTCGCGGCTTCCGAGTTCCCCTTCCGGGAGGGCCTGGGCTACCCGCCCTTCAGCGCCCTCAGTCTCTACCGGGCCGAGGCGGACACGCCCGGGGAGGCCCGGGAGGCCCTGGAAGCCTTCCGCCGCGGCCTGACCGTGCCCGGTCTCCGGGTCCTCGGGCCGCTGGAGGCCCCCGTGCCGCGGGTGCGGGACCGCTGGCGCATGCACCTGCTCCTCAAGGGGCCGCGCGGCGCCCTCGGGGAAGTGCTCCGCCGCCATCCCCTGCCGCCGGCCGGACCCGTCAGCCTGGACCGGGATCCGGTGCAGTTCGGGTGATGTAAAAAAAAATTACACTTGCGTCATGGCCGAAGGCTTCAGCTCGTGACGTATTTACCATCTGATGCATCCATTCATGATAAAAAGCGCTGTTCCCTCCCGCTGCCCGTCCGATCCTTTCCTTGCTCCCGAGGCCAGCATGTCCAACCCCCCACGCCAAACGGGCTTCACCCTCATCGAGCTCCTGGTGGTGCTGGTCATCATCGGCGTGCTTGCCATCGCCGGTGCGGCCTGGAACACGAACCGCCCCAGCACGGCGGTCCGGGGGGTGACCAACGATGTCTACGGCCTGATCCGGGCCGCCCAGACCCTTGCCCGCAACTCCGGCCGGAATGTCGCGCTCCAGACCCAGGGGACCGAGCCCGGGCATACCCTCACGCTGGCCTACGGCTTCTTCGCCCAGAAATCGGACGGGACCGACGACTTCACCAAGGGCCCCGGGGCCACCTCCGCCAACCCCGTGATGGGCAGCCTGACCATTGATCTTTCCCTGAGCCGCTATGCGCAGGTGGCCGATGCCGCCACGGGCCAGTTCGCCGCCATCCTGCCCAACCCCGCCCCCCAGGACGACACGGTGCTGAAGACCCTGGAACCGTCCTCCTTCTGGACGGATTCGGACAACAACCTCTTCCAGGGGGCCAGCACGCCGAGCAATGCCTTCTATTTCCTCCCGGACGGGACGCCGAGCGCCGACTTCTACGTCGCGATCACTGGTGTCCGGAGCGGGGTGGTCAGCAGCGACCTTCCGGTGGGGCTCATCCTGGCCTCCCGGAACGATGGCCTCCTCTCCTTCCTGAAGTCCCAGAGCAACGACGCGAACTCTCCCTGGAGCCGCCTATGAGGCGCAGATCCCCGGTTTCCTCCCCGCGGGGCTTCTCCCTGATCGAATTCCTGATGGTGGCGATCATCCTGGGCATCGGGCTGCTCGGGCTGGCGGCCCTCACCACCACCGCCATGCGGGGCTACAGCGGCAGCCGGACCCGCGATTCCGCCATCGCCCTCTCCAGCAGCGTCCTGGACCGTCTTTCGGTGGATGGCCGGATCAGCGCCGAACTCCGGAGCATCGGCTCCACCATCCCCGCCACCGCCCTGCTGGCCAACGCCACTGACGATGCGGTGAACACCTACACCGACCCTGCCACCAAGCTCGGGACCTTCGACCTCCAGGGGCAGCCCAGTTCCACCCAGCCGGTCTTCACGGTGAACTGGATCCGGCGGGCCGCCAAGGGCCTCACCCCCGATCCCGGGAGCCTGGCCGAGGGCGCCGAGGTGGTGGTCAACATCCAGTGGAACCAGGCCGTGAAGAACGCCAGCACGGGCGCCACCACGGTCCTGCCCCACTACATCAGCGCCAGCCGGTTCATCCGCTACTGAGGGATTCATGCGACTGGATCATCCTTTCCCCTCCCGGCGGTCCCAGGGCTTCTCCCTGGTCGAGCTGCTGGTGGCGCTCGTCTTCATCTCCTTCCTCATGGCGGGCATGCTCCGGATCTACGGGAGCGCCATCCAGGGTTTCGCCACCGCCAACGAGACCATCAAGGCCCAGCGGGACAACCGGTGGGCCATGGATACGCTCCAGGACGACCTGCAGTCCGCCGGATATTTCTATCCCGTCCGTCCGGTGATCTCCACGGTGGACAACGTGGACTCCTCGGCCCAGAACCCGGTGATGATCCTGCCCGGGCAGACCATGACCAACAAGTTCATCGCCGATCCCAACAATCCTTCGGCCACGCCCACCAACGAGACGATCACCTACGACGAGCTCGACTACCTGACCGACCAGGTGCTCCCCATCACCGCGACCCTGTCGGCCACCCCCACCGATACGACCCACATCTCCGTCACCGCTTCCTACGGTGATCTGTCCCTCATCCATTCCGGCGACTTCGCCATGATCCTGGACGCCCCCTACCCGGGGAACGAGATGGACATCGTCGTGGTCGGCGGTGGCCCCTACAGCGGGACCTCGGGGACGCTCTCCCTGAGCGTGGCCCAGATGCAGGACCCGAACACGGGCGCACCCCTCGGAGCCTATGGATCCCTGCGGTCCCTGTATCACCAGCCGGGCACCACGGTCGTGTTCATCCGGCCCTACCAGGTGGTCCGCTACGCCCTGCTCCCCATGGCCCTGGATCCCGCCAATCCCCAGGCCACGGTGCCCTGCATGGTGCGGGACCAGGCCAACTATCCCTCCGACGGCTCCCGCATCGCCTGGCCCGCTGCCACGGCCGACGCCTCCACCCTCGCGACCGCCGGCGTCACCCGGACCGTCGTGGCGGAGAATGTCGTCGGCATGCGCTTCGACATGAGCGCCAACCTGGGTCAGTCCTGGACGCGTGCCGCGGACTGGCCGACCACCCAGGCCAACCTCAACGCCCAGCTGGCCACCCTGGCCGCCGCCAATCCCGGGGTCGCCTATGTCAGTTCCACCCAGGACCCCAACAACCGGCTGTGGTACCGCTATGCCCCGATCCTCTTCCGGGTGGATCTCACCACCCGCACGGTGGTGCGCCGGGCCGAGTACAACACCACCACCACGCCGACCCTGGCCTATCGGACCCGCACCCAGACCCTGTTCGTCCAGCCCCGGAACTTCGGGTACGGACTGTGAGGCAGCCATGATTCCCACCTCGCCCCACCCGGTGATCCCGCACCGCCTCCGGCGCCAGCGGGGCGGCATGACCATTGTGATGGCGCTCATCCTGCTCGTGGTGCTGAGCCTGGCGGCCTTCAGCCTCAGCCGCAACGCCATCCGGGAACTCACCACCAGCGGGCACCTCATCCAGGGCGACAAGGCCGCCGAGGCGGCCGACGCGGGCCTCGATTGGTACTTGGTCTGGTCCCTCCCGGCCAACACCACCCTGGCCTACTCCACCACCGCCTCCGTGGGCAACAACACCCTGGCGAAGGCCCTGACGGACCTCACGGCGCTGGACTGGCACACCCGGCTGGCGAACGATGGGCTGCTGCTCAATACCTCCTCGTCCATGGACTGGGACCGGGCCGCCCTCGTGTCCAGCCAGGAAGGACAGACCGCCAGCAACCAGATGGTGTTCGACAACACCTCCTCCTCCGCCGTCTACCAGGCCAAGAACAGTGGCGGCAGCCCGGTGGTCCAGCGTTTCGACCTGCAGATCCGCTGGCTGGGCAAGGACGATCTCTCCCTCACCGGCACGGCCAGCGGCAGCAACGGGAGCGGCACCAACTTCCTGTGGCAGGTCATCAGCACCGGCTATGCCGCCGTTCCCATGGGGGGCGGCAACTACCTCCGCTACCAGCAGCGCCGGGAACTCATCCTCACCGCTCCGCCGTCCCAGAGCGCTGCCGCCGGCCAATAGCGTCTTCCCCTGTCCCTTTCCTCGGCTCTCACCGGGAGGCCCCATGTCCCTCGCCTCGCGCTTCCGTCCCTTTGCCCTGGTGTTCTTCGCCTGTGCATGCCTGCTGCCCCTCCGGGGCCAGGGGGATCCCCGCCTCCAGTCCGTGAACACGGACCTGCTGGACCTCTACAAGGTCAGCGCCGCCAAACCCGAGCTGCTCACCATCTTCGACTTCTCAGGGTCCATGCATGCCATCTACTGGCAGCAGCAGTACTACACCGATGCCAACCAGGATTCCCACAATGCGCAGTGGAATTTTCAGAATTTTCGGGGAACCGTATCAAACTCTGGAGATTTTCCGGGCATTGTACCTGGCCTGGACGCCAACGGCTATATCCACATGATGTACGGAACGGGTTATTTCAAGGGAGGCGGGTCTGCTGGCCAGCCTTTGTACGATGATTCTGAATCCTCTATTTTCGCGGATCCGTACGGAAAACAGGGACCTGTTCTGGTGGCGCCGAATGGGGACATCATCGCGATTGACCACACCCAGACCTACAGCCGAAGCCAGCTGGATGCCTTCGTCCAGCAGGCCAGTCATATCCGGGTGACGGCCACGGCGAACGTGGTCCTCGACGGCGTGAGCCAGAGCGTGACCCGGACGATTGACCTGCCCATCCCCTGGGCGATCATGGATCCCACCGCCACGGGCAACAACAACGCCTACAACACCATCTCCTACGTGGCGGATCCCTCCGGCGGACCCTCGGTGACTCCCGACACCCTCTACCAGTCCACCAGCCAGGATAACATCGTTAATTCAAGTGTTTATAACGACTGGCTCAATGGCTGGAATGGCGGCTACCTATGGAAGATAGGCCGGTTCCACTACAACCTGGACTACCTCTGGTGGGTCTTCTTCGGCACGGATGTCCGCAACAGCACCAACAACGGGTCCACGGACACCGGGCACTTCGTGATCCCCGCCGTGTACGACTCCCTGGGCTCCGGCTTCGAGCCCACCTCGGCGCCCCTGGCCGCCTGGCCCACCAGCACCTACCCGGCTAAAACCTGGAGCAACGGCCTGGTGGGTTTCACCCGCTTCCAGGCCCTGAAGAACGCCGTGGTCCGCGCCTGGTTCGCCAACCAGACCAAGGTGTGGTGGGGCTACCGCTACATTGACGACAACGAGGACGGCACCACTGAGGTGAGTGCCGACAACGGGAATGCCGCTTCCACCACCATCAGCCGCGACATCCGCCTGTTCCGCACCGCCACCAGCAGCACCACCCCCGACCAGCAGCTCAGCAAGTTCCTGGCGGCAGCCCCCCAGACCAGCACGCCCCTGGCCCACGCCCTGGCCAACGCCTATGCCCAGCTGGCCCAGACGCAGGATTCCAATAGCACTTTCGGCACCGCCAATGTCAGCAGCAACGGGCAGTCCGGGACGGAGAATCCTATCCCGCCCTGCCGCAACTCCTTCGTGGTGGTCTTCACCGACGGCATCGCCAACGACCAGGGCCTGGGCACGGGGGACCCCTATGCAGCCGGGACCGCCGCCACGGGCAACAGCGCCCTGGGCAGCCTGTCGAACCTGATGCCGGGGGGACCGGATTTCAACATCTGGACCCTGGCGGGGGCGGCCGCCCACTACCAGGTCAGCTCCTATACTGGTCCCTCTGGCGGAGGCAACTCGTCTTGGGAGGATCTGGATAGCTCCGACCAGGCGCCCTGGCTCATCACCTCCCGGGGCGCCACCCCCAGCAGCCCCCGCCGGGCCCGGACCATGACGGTGGCCATGAGCGTGGCGGGCTCCCTCTCGGACACCGCCAGCGGCAAGGCGGACCTCTTCCGGGCGGCCCTCTACGGCAACCCCAATCCCAGCAATGACACCTGGAACCTCAACACCCCCCCCTTCGATCCCACCAATCCCAGCAGCGATCCCAACATCAACCCCTTCTTCTTCGACGCCACGGATGTCAACAAGCTGAGTTCCGCCGTCACGGCCATCCTGGCGGAGGTGACCAAGGCCTCCGCCGCCGTCGCCGCGCCCAGCAGCCCCCTGGTGGGCCTCTCCCTGGGGAACCAGGTCTACCTGGGCCTCTTCGAGACCGCCGACGGTCCTCGCTGGAAGGGCGACCTCCTCATGGCGGGCCTCCAGGTCAGTTCGTCCTCCGGGGTGAACTTCCTGGACAAGAACGGCAACGTGGTGCAGAACATCAACGCCGGTAACGCGGTGTGGTCCGCGAACTACAACGTGTTCAACAACAAGAGCCGGACTTGGCAGACGCGCAACATCTACACCAACCTGCCGGGAACCACCACGGTCGTTCCCTTTAATGAAAGCGACACCCAGATCACGGCCGCCATGGTGGGCGCCACCAACGCCACCGACCGGACGGCCTACATCCGGTTCATGCGGGGCGCCGAGACGGCGGCGGAAACCGACGCCTCGGACACCAACCCCCGGTGGGACATCATGGGCGACATCGTCAGCAGTTCCCCGGCGGTGCTGGAGTACCCGTACGATCCCACCCTGCTGGCGGCCGTCAGTCCCAAGCTCGCCGCCCTCGCCGTGCCATCGGGCGTCACCCCCCACTTCCGGGTCATCTTCGTGGGGGACAACCAGGGCATCTTCCACGCTTTCGGGGAGGTGAGCTGGACGGTCCAGAAGTCCATCACCACCACCGATGCCAACGGGAACACCACCACCGTCAACGTCACCGTCCCCCAGGGGGACGTGGACGAGCTGTGGGCCTTCATCCCCGGGGAATTCCTCCAGTACATCCCCCAGTTGCGCAACAGCGCCAATCCCCACCGCTACCGGATGGACGGCTCCCCCTACATCTACTTCGACGATGTTCCCGCCGCGGGCCAGAACGCCGGTGACGGCGTGGTGGACGGCTCCGACGTGGTCCGAGTCATCGTCGGGGAGCGGAAGGGCGGGCGCTCCTACTACGCGTTCGACTTCTCCAACCTCGCATCGGTGGTGGCCAACACGGGGAACACCCTCGCCTGGAAGCTGGTGCCTGATGACATCCCCACCGGGACCACCGACGCCCAGCAGAAGGTGCTGGCGCGCATGGGATTCTCCACCTGCACGCCCGCCGTGGGCACGGTGGACACCGATTCGGGCCCCGAGAACATGGTCTTCCTGGGCGGGGGCATGAGCACCCAGTCCGTGGATTCGGCCTTTGCGCCGACCTACGGCTCCGGGACCCAGCTCGGACGCTCCCTGGTGGCCTTCGACGTAGTCAATGGCCCCAGTACGAACCTCCAAACCTGGGACTTCACCACGAGTTCCTTCACGAACACCTTCTTCGGCTCGACGGGGGGCACCATGGGCTGCGTGGCCGCGGGGGTGATGCCCTTCGAGCTCTTCCCCAACAGCCAGCGGATCCAGCGGGTCTACTTTGCGGACACCCCGACGAATACCAATGCCTCCGCCATCCGGGGCGGCGCCGTCTGGGCCCTGGGCAGCAACCAGCTCGCCTCCAACGGGGTCATCCGGCTGGACAGCAGCAGCATGGACGACTGGACCTCGTCCACCAACGCAGGCATCCGCAAGGTGCTCCAGGCCCCCCTGGGCTGGAGCATGTCCACCTCGCCCATCCCCTTCCGCCTCGGCGGTGACGGCCTCTATCCCGTCGCGCGCACCAGCACGCCCACGACCAACCCCCTGGCGGTGGGCGTCCTCGTGGGAACCGGGGACCGCAACGACCCGATGGACAACGACAGCATCAACCCGGCGGTGGTGAACTCCTCCGGGAAGACCACCACCGCCTACAACAACTGGCTCGCGGTGGCCTTCGACCGGCAGGACAGCGCCTCGCTGTCCGGTGTGTCAGGCGTCACCGCTACCAACCTGGACACCGCAGGAATGCAGCTCGGCAAGGTCAGCACCGACGGGGACCTGGCGGACCTCACCACCGTGAACAGCTATACCGGGGCCTTCTCGGTCGGCAGCAGCAGCTACTCGGTGGATCCCACCAACTCGGCCTTCTATCTGAGCCAGAAGCTGGGTTACAAGCTGAACATGGGCGCCGCCCTGGCCAAGGACTCCAACAACTACTACTACCCCAAGGTGATCACCGAGCCTGCCGTGCTCACGGGGGTGCTCTTCTTCAGCGACTTCTCCCCCCAGGTCGGCACCGCCGCCTCCTGCACCGGGGCGGGATTCACCAACACCTACCGCATCTGCAACGTGATGGAGCCGACCTTCAACAGCGGCAACACCACGGCCTCCTCCACCAGCTTCAACAGCGGGGACCCCACCTGTTCCGGCATCATCCTCACGTTCCCGAATCTCCCGGGCGCCCTCACCGCCCTGGGCACCTCGTACATCATCCAGAGCGGCCAGGGGGTCTCCACCAGCGGAACCGCCGGCACCATTGACAATGCCGGCGCCCACCTGGGAAGCGGCAGCGGCCTGCCGACCTCTCTTTCCAACAAGCCCCGCACCTGGCGCATCATCCGCTGACGTCCGTCCCAGCGGCTCCGGGGGTCCCCCAGGATCTCCGGAGCCCGTGGGTCCGCCCCGCCGGACGCGCGTGCTAGGCTGGACCGTGTCCGATGATCTCCGCCTGCGTGCCAAGAAGGCCCTCGGCCAGAATTTCCTGGTGAACGAGGGGGCCATTCGCACCATCGTGGACGCGGCGCTGGGCGCACCAGCGGAGCGCCTGCTGGAGATCGGCCCGGGACCCGGGGTGCTCACCGAGCCTCTGCTGGCGGACGGCCGCCCGCTCTGGGTCGTGGAACTCGATCCCGAGGCCTGCGCGCTTCTGGGGCGGCGCTTCGGCGGGCGGCCCCGGTTCCACCTCCTGGAAGGCGACGCGGTGGGCCTGCCGCTGCCGGACGGACCGCCCTGGTCCGTGGTGGGCAACCTGCCCTACAACGCCGCCACGCCCATCCTGGGGCGCCTCCTGGCGGGAGGCATCCCCTGGGTACGACTGGTGCTCATGTTCCAGCTGGAGGTGGCCCAGAAGCTCATGGGCGAAGCCGGCACGAAGGCCTACGGCCCGCTCTCCGTCCTGGCCCAGCTCTGCACGCGGATGACCCGGCTGGCCCGGCTGGGCCCCGGCTCCTTCCGCCCCGCGCCCAAGGTGGATTCCGCCGTGCTCCAGTTCGAACCCCGCCCCGATGCCCCCGACCCGGACGAACGCCGGGCGCTCCTGTTCCTCCTGCACCGCGCCTTCGCCCACCGCCGCAAGACCCTGGCCAATGCCTGCCAGGGGATGCTTGCGCCGGAGGCCCTGGCGGAGGCAGGACTCGGTCCAGGGCTGCGGGCGGAGGCCATCGCGCCGTCCGCGTGGCTCGCCGCCTTGCGGATCCTGCGCCCGCACCATCCGGAGGTATTCCCGTCGTGATCTCGAGCGTTCCCGCCTTCACCGAATGGAACAGCCCCCCGGAGGAGGGGGAGCTGCGCCTGATCCCCATCGGGGGGCTGGGGGAGTTCGGCATGAACGCCCTGGTGGTCCATGGCCCGCAGAACCTCTTCCTGGTGGACTGCGGGCAGCTCTTCCCCTCGGACGACCAGCCGGGCATTGATGCCGTCGTGCCGGACTTCGCCTACCTGGAACCCTTCGCGGCGGAGCTCCAGGCGGTGCTGCTCACCCATGGCCACGAGGACCACATCGGCGCCTTGCCCACCCTGCTGCGGCGCTGGCCCGTCCCCGTGTACGGGACGGCCTTCACCCTGGGCCTCGTGGAAGGGAAGCTGCGCGAACACGGGCTGGATCCGGGCCTCCTGCATCCGGTGCCCGACTACGGCCGCGTGGCCGTGGGCGGGGGCGAGGTGTCGGCGGAATGGATCCCCGTCACCCACAGCATCCCCGATGCCTGCGCACTGGCGCTCCATACGCCCCAGGGCGTGATCGTCCACTCGGGGGATTTCAAGCTGGATCCCGCCCCGCTGGATGGCCGTCTCACGGGCCTGGACCGCCTCCGCGCGCTGGGGGATGCCGGGGTCCGCCTGCTCCTGGCCGATTCCACCAACGTGCAGCGCCCTGGGCGCTCGCCCTCGGAATCCGCCTGCCGGGAGGGCCTGAACGCGGCCTTCCGGGCGACCCGGGGCCGCCTCGTGGTGACGACCTTCAGCTCACACATCCACCGGATCCAGACCCTGCTGGATCTGGCCTACGAACATCACCGGCAGGTGGTCCTGCTGGGGCGGAGCCTGGAGCGGAACCTGGCCCTGGCCCGCGGTCTCAGGCGCCTGGCCCTTCCCGACGACTTCCTGGTGGACACCCGGGATGCAGCCCGGTACGACCCGGGCGAGCTGCTGGTCCTCTGCACGGGCAGCCAGGGCGAGCCCATGAGCGGCCTGGCGAGGCTGCTGCGCCGGGAGGTGAAGGGCCTGGCCCTCGCGCCTGGAGACCGGCTGGTGGTGAGCGCCCGCGCCATACCCGGCAACGAGGTGGCCATCTCGCGGATGCTGGACGAGGCGGAGCGCCAGGGGGCGGACACGGCCCTGGAGGGGCTCGGGATGGTCCACGTCTCCGGCCACGGCCAGCGGGAGGAGCTGGCCGACCTCATCCGCGCCGTGCGGCCGGCGCAAGTGGCTCCGGTCCACGGCACCTACCGCAACCTCCGCGCCCACGGCGCCCTGGCCGAATCGCTGGGCTGGCCCCGGGAGCACATCTCGCTTCTGGATGGCGGCCAGTGTCTGCGCCTCTTCGCGGACGGGAGGGTGGATCTCTCCGGGGCCGTCCCGGTGGGCAAGTGCTTCGTCCACGAGGGGGTGGACCACATGGTGGATGCCCGGGTGGTGCAGGACCGCCTCATCCTCCAGGAGGACGGGGTCGTCTTCGCCACGCTGCTGGTGGATCCGGCCACGGGTGCCCTGAGGGCGGACCCCACCATCCTCAGCCGGGGCTTCGTGGTGCGGTCCGATGACGAGACCTATGGCGACCTGCTGCGCGGCGTGGCGCGCCAGGCCTTCGAAAGCGCCCCTGCCGAAGTCAGGCAGGATCCCGAGGCGCTGCGCGAGGCCATCCGCCAGGCGCTGCGCCGCATCATCCGGAAGACGACCCAGACCCGCCCCCTGGTCGTTCCGGTGCTGCTGGAGACGCCGGAGTAGCGGGAAGCCGGAGGTTCCTACCGCCCGCCGCCGCGGCGGATGCCCCCCGGACCGGGTCCCATGCGTCCACCGGGTCCCATGCGGTTGCCGAAGCCCCGGCGCAGGACCTCGATCATCCGCCGCTGCATCTCCTCCACCTGGAGGATGAGGCGGACCTGCTGGGCAGGCGTGAGACGGGCCCGGATGTCATCCTCGAACTGGAGCTTGAGGCGCATCTGGTGGTGGCGGAGGTCCACGAACTGGTCCAGCAGGGGCCGGATGCGGGCGTTCTTCTCCTCCTCGGTCCCGGGGCCCATCAGGATGTCGTTGAACCGCTCGCGCAGGCCGTGGAGCTGGCGGGAGGTGTCGAAGAGTTCCTGGTCGTAGCGGGCCCACCGCTCGGCGACGGCCTGGGCCTGCTCCTCCGAGAGGCCGACGTTCCGCTCCAGGTGGTTCACCCGGAAGCGGAAGAGCAGGCGGCTCTCGTCCTCCTGCTGGGCATGGAGGGTCGGGGCGAGGGCGAGGAGCACCGCCGGGGCCAGGAGGATCGTGCGTCGGTACATGCTCACCTCCTCGCAGGGGCCGGGGCGTCCATCTGCTTCAGCAGCGCCTTCATGTCCGACGCGCTGAGGGTCTGGACCTGGGCGGCTTCCTCGTCCCGGTCGTGGAAGGGCTCTTCGGGCACGGTGACCTCTACGGTGTCGGCGGGCTTCGGGAGGCTGGCTTCCACCAGGGGCGTGCGGTTCGCCCGGCCGGCCCAGAAGGCGCCGGCCCCCACCGCCATCAGCAGCACCGCCGCGGCGGCCCAGGCGAGACCGTGGAGATGGCTGCGGGACCAGGAGGGCCGGGCCGGGAGCTTGCCGAGGAGGCGGTCCGGGAGGCGGTCGTGGTAGCCCGCGGGCGCCAGGGCATCCGGAGCCTCGTCCTGGGCGAGGAAGAGGACGCGGGCCTCGGCGCAGGCCGGGCAGGTCCGCAGGTGGCGTTCCGCCTCGGCTCCCGGGGACAGAGGATCCGCCTCGACGGCAGCCAGGGCCCGGGTGCAGGGTTCAGGGATCTGGAGGGTCTCGCGGGTCATGGGCGGCCTCCTTTGACATGGCGGGTGAGGTTCTGGATCGCGTGGAAGATGTGCGCCTTGACGCTCCCCACGCTGGTGCCCATCTCCTCCGCGATCCGCTCGTACTTCCAGTCGTGCTGGAGCTTCAGGGTCAGGGCCTCCTTCTGGCGCCGGGGCAGCCTGGGCAGGGCCTCCCGCAGCAGGCGGCGGGCCTCCTCGTCCAGGAGGGCCGTGGCCTGGGTCTCCTCCACCCTCAGGGCGGGGTGCTCCAGGCCTTCCTCGGGCAGGTCGAGGCTCTCCTGGTCCCGGGCCAGGCGCTCGCGGTAGTTGAGGGCCTGGCGGGTGGCGATGGTGATGAGCCAGGTCCGGAAGGAGGATTCGAAGCGGAACCCGGGGAGGGCCCGGTAGACCCTCAGGAAGGTCTCCTGGACCACATCGTCGGCATCCTGGTGGTTCTTCAGGATGGAGAAGGCCTTGCCGTAGACGTCGCGGCTGAAGAGTCTCACCAGCGCGGCGAAGGCGGCCTGATCGCCGGCCTGAGCAGCCTCCACCCACCCGAGCACTTCGGGCGTGTGGTAGGGGGAGGCAGGATCGGGAATCCGCGCGGCGGCCCGGGGGTCCGTCTGGGGCATCAGGGGCTCGTTCAAGGCGATGGCCAACATGATTTTAGCCTCGAGGCAGGAGGAACGCGCCTGGACCGCTCCCAGGAGAATGGAGGCCCGAAGGGGCTCCGGGGTTGAGGGGAATCGGGTTAGTGTGGATCCAGGCCCTTGCCGCCCTTCCCGCCGGAGCCCCCATGCGCGACCAGATCACCCCCCTCCTGTCCGAGGCCCGGATCCAGGCCCGTGTCCGGGAGATGGGGGCCCAGCTGGCCCGGGACTATGCCGGGAAGGACCTGGTCGTGGTAGGCCTGCTCAATGGGGTCTATCCCTTCTTCGCAGACCTCACCCGTGCCCTGGACCTGGATTTCGAGGTGGGCTTCATGCAGGTGTCCAGCTACGGTGGCGGTACCGAGAGCACCGGGGAGGTCCACATCCTGAAGGATCTGGACACCTCCATCCAGGGCCGTCACGCCCTCGTGGTGGAGGACATCGTGGATACCGGGCTCACCCTCTTCAAGGTGCGCCACCTCCTGCTGGACCGCGAGCCCGCCAGCCTCCGCATCTGCACCCTCCTCGACAAGCCCAGCCGCCGCAAGATCGAGGTCCCGGTGGATTACACCGGGTTCAGCATCGAGGATCACTTCGTCGTCGGCTACGGCCTCGACTATGACGGGAAGCTCCGCAACCTCCCCTATGTCGGCGTGTACCATCCCTAGGGCATCCGGATGCAGGAAGGCGGCATGGATTTCGATAGGTCCTCCACTCCGGCCGGCGCGGCGGTGCTCCGCCGCGCCCTCCTGGCGCTCTCCCTCCTGGCGGGCACCGGCTGCGGCTACCGCCGGCTGGATAGGATTCCGCACAAGGCGGCCTGGGCCCACCGGGGCGACACCATCCGGCTGGCCCGCTTCCGGAACCTGACCCCCAAGCTGGGCCTGGAGGACCGCTTCACCCGGGCGCTGGAGAGCCGCATCGTGGCCGCCAGCCCCTGGAAGCTGGTGGGTCCGGGGGAGCCCTCCCGGTGGGTGCTCCAGGGCACCCTCGAGAAGTACGAAGTCATCCCCCTGGGGCTGAGCCTGGGCAACGGAACCGCCAAGGCCAGTGCCGGCACCGCAAGCCGGGTGGAGGTGAAGGTGGTGGCCAGCGTGGAGCTGCTGGACGGCCAGACCGGCGCCGTGGTGATGTCCCGCCGGGGCCTGACCTTCTCCAACCAGTACCGCGTGGACCAGAATTTCGCCAGCTTCAATGATCGGGAAGTCCAGGTGATTGACAGCCTTGCAGACGATTTCGCCGAGAGCTTCCTGACGCAGCTCCTGGAAGGCAGCGACTGATGGCCGCCCCGACCGGGTGGCTGGAGCACGGGTTCGCCCTCGTCCACGGGGAGGACGGGGACGGCCGGCGGGAGGCCGTGGCCGCCTGGAAGGCCCGCCACGTGGATCCCGAGTGGGCCGACTTCTCCCTGACGGTCTGCGCGGAGGGCTGTCCATGGCCGGAGGTGCTGGCCGCCCTCCAGGAGGCCGCTCCCCTGGGGGCTGCGGCCCGCACCGTGATCGTTCCTGCCGCCGACTCCCTCTTCACCCGCGCCAAGGACCTGCCGCCTGCGGTCAAGGCGATCCTGGAGCATCCCCCCCAGGAGGTGAACCTCCTCCTGGTGGCCTGGACGAGCCTGCCCGCTGCCCCGGGGAAGGCCCTGGGCGCCAAGCCCTGGACGGACTGGGCCAAGGCGGGCCGGATCCTCAAGGTCGGGCCGGTCGAGCACAAGGACGTGCCGGCCTTCCTGGAGGCGAGGGCCCGGGCCCTGGGTCTGCGCCTGGGCCCGGGCGGCATCCGCCTGCTCCAGGAGCGGCTGTCCAACGAGCGGGTGATGGGGGGGAGAAAGCGCTCCGAGGGGGCCCATCCCGGGATCCTCACCCGGGCCCTGGAGGTGCTCCACCTCATGGCGGACGGGGGGCCCGTCACCGAGGCCATGATTGACCAGGCCACCTTCCGCATGGCCGGCGAGCGGGCCTTCGCCTGGAAGAACGCCTGGATGCGGGGGGACGCCGCCGGCGCCCTGAGGGCGCTCCGGGAGGCCCTGGAGGACGATCCCAGCGGGGCCCCCCTCCAGCTCCTGGGCCAGGCCCGCGGGGAACTCACCCGCGTGCTCGACTACCTGGATGCCGCTGCCCGCGGGATCCAGGGGTCTGCGCTGCTGGAGGCCGTCGGCTTCAGTCCTCGGCAGGCCTTCCTCCTCGACGCCCTGTCGGCCACCGCCCGGCGCATGCAGATGGACGGCGCACGGCGGGCCCTCCACCGCGTGAACCAGGCCGAGCGCGACCTCAAAGGGCTGGCCCTGGGACGCAGCCAGGCCACACTCCTGGACCTGACCCTCTTCCTCGGCCGGGCCTGGAGCGGATGAGGCTGCCCGGGAACTGGCGGGAAGGCCCTGGAACATGCATGCTAGGCCTGTGAAATGGCTGGCGGCTGGTGCTCCCGCCCGGACTCGAACCGGGACGCCCTTGCGGGCAGCGGATTTTAAGTCCGCGGCGTCTGCCATTCCGCCACGGGCGCCTGCCTCCAGCCTAGCGGGTCCCGGCGCGGGCCGGGCATGGCGGGGGGCCGTCCTGCTGCTGGGGATGGCCGGGATGCCGCTGCGGGCGGCCGCGGGGCGGGATCTCGCGGCCTACTATGCGGCCCGCTGCGCGGTCTGCCATGGCGAGGAGGGGACGGGCCGGGGTCCGGACGGGGCGCGCCTGGGGCCCCTCCCCTTTGCGGATCCGCGGGCCTTCGGGAAGGCGACGGACGCAGAACTGGCCAGGACCATCCGGGAAGGGCAGGGGGCCATGCCCGCCTTCAGGTTCCTCCTGAGCGATGCGGAGGCCTTGCGCATGGTCAAGGATGTGCTGCGCCCCATGGCGGGGAAACGCCGGCGCTGAGGTGTCCACGCCCACCAGGCCGGGCTTGCAAGTGGCCTTCCCGGGTGCATCCTGGATCCGTCCCCGTGGAGGTGGCCATGTCCTTCCGTCCCCTGGTTCCTTTCCTGTTCCTGGCAGGGTCATGCCTGGTGGCCCAGGCTCCGGCAAAGTCCACCGAGGAACTCCGGGCCTTCTTCCAGCAGAACTGCGTCCGGTGCCATGGCGCAGACGGCTCGGCCACCGCCAACGGCAGGAGCCTCCGGGGCTTCGATTTCACCAACGCGGCGCGCATGGCCCGCCAGACGGATGCCAAGATGGTGCATACCATCCGGAAGGGCATCTTCTTCGGCTGGATCATGCCCTCCTTCGGCAAGAAGCTGAGCGAGGCCGATGCCGAGGCCATGGTGCGCGACGTGCTCCGGAAGGCCCAGAAGGGCAAGCCCATCACACGCTAGACTGAGGGGATGCCCGGCCCCGCCCCCGAACCGCACCTCCACCCGCTCCTCCGGAACCTGAACGCCCCCCAGCGGGAGGCCGTGTCCCACGTCCAGGGGCCCCTGCTCATCCTGGCGGGCGCCGGCTCGGGCAAGACCACGGTCATCACCCGGCGCATCGCCTGGCTCATCGAGGAGGAGGGCGTCCCGCCCGGCGCCATCCTCGCCATGACCTTCACCAACAAGGCGGCGGAGGAGATGCGGGACCGCGTGGCGCGGCTGGTGTCCGTGCCCGTGGAGCAGCTCTGGGTGAGCACCTTCCACAGCTTCTGCACCCGCATCCTGCGCCGCGAAGGCGACCGCACGCCCGTGGGCCGGGACTTCGTGATCTTTGATCCCTCCGACCAGAAGAGCCTCATGAAGCAGGTGCTGGCGGAGCTGCACATGCCCGAGAAGCAGTTCCACCCCAAGCGGGTGCTGGAGCTCATCTCCGACTTCAAGAACCGCTGCCTGCTGCCGGAGGAGGCCCGGGAGGAGGCCCTGGACTCCTGGACCCGCAAGGTGCTCGACGCCTACGACCTCTACCAGAAGGGACTGCGGAACCACCGGGCCTGCGACTTCGACGACCTGCTGCTGCACACCGAGCGCCTCTTCCGCGACTCCGTGATCCAGACGGCCTACGGCGACCGCTTCCGCTTCATCCTGGTGGACGAGTACCAGGACACCAACCGCGCCCAGTACCTGCTCGTGCAGCACCTCGCCAGGCGCCACCACAACCTCTGCGTGGTGGGCGACGAGGACCAGTCCATCTACGGCTGGCGCGGCGCGGACATCCGCAACATCCTCGACTTCCAGCGGGACTTCCCGGAGGCGGTGCAGATCAAGCTGGAGCAGAACTACCGCAGCACCCAGCGCATCCTGGATGCCGCCAGCTCCGTCATCGCCAACAACTCCCAGCGCCTGGGCAAGACGCTCTGGAGCGACCTGGGCCACGGCGAATCCCTCGTCTTCAAGCTGGCGGACGAGGGGCGCCTGGAGGCGGAGTGGGTGGTCCAGCGCATCCTGGATCTCCGCGCGGGAGACCCCGAGGGCAAGGTGGCCGTGCTCTACCGGGCCAACTGGCAGTCCCGGCAGCTGGAAGAAGCGCTGCGGGCCGTGAACCTGCCCTACCGACTGGTGGGCGGCGTGAAGTTCTACGAGCGCCAGGAAGTGAAGGACCTCCTATCCTACCTGCGCCTGGTGTCGAACCCCTTCGACCTGGTGAGCTTCCGTCGCTGCGTGAACGCGCCCACCCGGGGCGTGGGCCCGACCACCCTGGCGAAGATCGAGGCGGCCATCCCGGAGGGCGGGACGCCCCTGGAAGGCCTGGCGGAGGTGCTGCGCCGGGGTGAGCTGAAGGGGCGGGCCCCGCGGGAGTTGGGCAGGTTCCTCGACCTCTTCCGCCGGGCCGAGGGCGAGCGGGAGGTCCAGGGCCTCTCGGGTCTGGTTCGCTGGGTGCTCCAGGAGAGCGGCTACCTCCAGAGCCTGGAGGACGAGGGCACGCTGGAGGCCGAGGGCCGGATCCGCAACCTGGAGGAGTTCCTCAGTGCCGCGGTCGAGGCGGAATCCCTGGGGGTGCGCCTGGCGGAGTTCCTGGACCGCGTCACCCTGGCGGCGGATGCCGACCAGGTGGAGGAGAGCGCCCAGCTCAGCCTCATGACCATCCACTGCGCCAAGGGCCTGGAGTTCCCCTACGTGTTCGTGGTGGGCCTGGAGGAGGACGTCTTCCCCAACCGCAATGCCCGGGAGACGCCGGAGGGCCTGGAGGAGGAGCGGCGCCTGTTCTACGTGGCCATCACCCGGGCCCAGCGGCGGCTGACCCTCACGGCCGCGCGGCGACGCCGGATCATGGGCAGCGAGGTGATCTCCATGCCCAGCCGCTTCCTGCGGGAGATCCCCGCCGAGGCCCTGCAGACGCCCATCCGGTGGGGGACGGAACTCTACCAGGCGGGCGAGGGTGTGCGTCCCGGCAGCTCCTTCACCGGTCGGAGCTCCGGCGGCGCCGCCGTGGCCACGGAACTCCAGCGCATCCGCGGCTTCTTCGATCGCGTCCGGGCCCAGGGCGACGCCTCGCCGGAGCCTTCCTCCCCTGTGCCGCCGCCGGAGGCCCGCCCGGCTGCGGGCGCCTGGCCCAGCGGCACCCGGGTCCGCAGCCCCCGCTTCGGTCGGGGCATCATCGTCGCCAGCACCGGCAGCGGGGATGGCCTGACCTACACCGTGCGCTTCTCCGAGTCCGGCGAGAAGCGGATCCTGGCCCGTTTCGGCATGCTCGAGAAGGAAGGCTGAAGCGGGCTCAGCCGAAGCGGTCGGCCAGCACCTTCCGGCGGTAGGCGAAGATCCGCTCGAGATCCCGACGGATCCAGAGGGCGTGGGCGAGGCTCCCGAGGAGGCCCCAGCCCACGCGGTAGCACACCTCGTCTGTCATCCGTGTGCCGCCCTTGGGCAGGTCCTCGAAACGGTGCGTGTGGTGCCAGAGGGCGTAGGGGCCACGGAGCTGGCAGTCCGAGAAGAGGCTTCCTGGGACGTAGGCGTCAATGAGGGTGCGCCAGCGGAGGGGCAGGCCCCGCACCCTGATCCGGTAGTCGAAGATCGCGCCCTCGCCCCTGGGCAGGGGGGGCGGCGTGAGGATCTCGAAAGCCAGCCAGGGCGGGGTGAGGCGTTCCAGGTTGGCGGGGTCCGCGAAGAAGGCGAACACCTGTTCCCGGGGCACCGGGAGGTCCTGCACCGCCATGAACCTGGCTTCCCTCACAAGAGGTCCTCCAGGGCCGCTTCCGGCGCCG
>DAIDKC010000074.1 GCA_027451045.1 Holophagaceae bacterium
GACATCCACGACTGGCTGGCCTACCGCATCATCTGCCCCGACCGCGCGAGCTGCTACACGGCCCTGGGCCTCGTCCACGCCCTCTACAAGCCAGTCCCCGGCAAGTTCAAGGACTACATCAGCCTGCCCAAGGAGAACGGCTACCAGAGCATCCACACCTCCGTGCTGATGAAGTCCGGCGACATCTTCGAGGTCCAGATCCGCACGCCGGAGATGCACCAGCACGCCGAGGAGGGTATCGCCAGCCACTGGACCTACAAGGACGGGCGCATCGCCAACCGTTCCGAGATCAACCAGGTGGCCTTCCTGCGCCGCATGGTGGAGCTGCACCAGGACGCCCAGGACAGCCGCGACCTCGTGGCCAACCTCCGCGGCGAGCTGACCTTCGGCCGCATCCAGGTGTTCACCCCCAAGGGGGATCTTCGCAGCCTCGTGGAGGGCAGCACGCCGGTGGACTTCGCCTACGCCATCCACACCCAGGTGGGGCACCACTGTGTCGGGGCCAAGGTGAACGGCCGCATCGTGCCCCTCAAGCACACGCTCCAGAACGGCGACCGGGTGGAGATCCTCACGCGCCCCGACCACAAGCCCAGCCGCGACTGGCTCGGTTTCGTGAAATCCGCCAGCGCCAAGAGCCGCATCCAGGCCTTCATCCGGGAGGAGGAGCGCGCCCACGCCATCAGCCACGGCAAGGAGCGCCTGGAGTGCGAGGCCCGGGCCCTGGGCGTCCACCTTGACGATCCCGAGGCACAGGCCAAGCTCGAGACCCGAATGGCCGAGCTGAAGCTCGCGGGCTGGGATGCCGCCTACGCCGCCCTGGGATTCGGCCGGCTCACGGTCCACAAGCTCATCGAACCGCTGATCCCGGAGCCCGAGCGGGCGAAACCGCGGGAGGAGGCGAGCAATCTGCTCGACGCTGTGGTCGTGGGCGACACCACGGGCATCCTCTACAGCCTGGCCGCCTGCTGCAAGCCGATCTGGGGCGACGAGGTGGTCGGCTACGTCACCCGCGCCCGGGGCACCGCCATCCACCGCGCCGACTGTCCCCAGCTGAGCACCACCACCCTGAACCCCGAGCGGCGGGTCAACGTGGCCTGGGGCAAGCACGGACTCGAGCTGTACGACACGGAGATCGCCCTCACCACGGAGGACCGTCCCGGCATGGTCGCCGCCATCTCCGAGGGCATCCAGCGCGTCGGCATCAACGTCCAGCGCTTCCACGGCTCCGCCACGGAGGAGGGGGCCGGACTCTTCCACATCGCCCTCCGGGTCCGCGACCGGAGCCACCTGGTGGAACTCATGGCCAGCCTCCGCAGGATCCGGGGCGTCTACACCGTGGAGCGGGTCCGGGGATCGGTCTTCGGGAAGATCCGATGACCGCGGAGCCTGGCATGGGCGTCTGGCACCCGCCGGAAGAGGCGCCGCCCGTGCGCTGGGACCGGATCGAGACGAGCCTGCGCCTTCCCCAGCGCTGGCCCCGCGCCCATCAGCTCAGCCCGCGCATCCCCCAGGAGCCCCGCCGGGCCGCCGTGGGCGTGATCCTGTGGGGCGATGCCCTCGGTGCCCGGAAGCTGGTGCTGGTGCAACGGGGCTACGGCGCCCCGCGCCATGCCGGGGAACTGGCCTTCCCGGGCGGCATGGCCGAACCCCGGGACCGGGACCTGCCCGCGACAGCCCGGCGCGAGGTGGCCGAGGAGATCGGCGTGTCGGAAGGGCTCTGGGAAGTGGGTTGCTTCCCTGACGGCGTGGCCAAGGACCGGATCCGCTTCACTCCCGTCTTCTTCCGCTGGGAGGCCACCAGGCCGGCCTTCCGCCTGGACCACGAGCTGGAGCAGATCCTGCT
>DAIDKC010000075.1 GCA_027451045.1 Holophagaceae bacterium
GTCCCACTCGGTGCGGACGTAGGGGATGCCGAAGGCGTAGTCGGGATTCCCGAGCACGGTGTTCGGATTGCCGGCCTCCAGCCCCGAGTCGTAGCGTCCCACGGCCTGGGCGAAGAAGCCGCCCTGCTCGTAGCGAAGGCCCGCCTGCGCGGTGAGCTTCTGGTCGTGGTCAATGAGGTAGGGGGTGCCTGCCGGCCCGTTGATGGTCGGATTGGCCGAATCCAGGCCGCCGACGGTGGGGCTGTAGAAGAGGGTCCGGGCGGTGCCGGCGCTGAGGTAGCCGGACCAACCGTGGATGGTCACGGTGTCCACCCGCAGGTCCATGCCGTGGAACCGCCCCTTCCAGGCCGAGATGGGAAAGAGGATCCCGGTGTTGAGGAACTGACTGTTGTCGGCGGGGTTCCGGCTCTGCTTCCACCAGTAGTCCAGGCTCACCCGGAGCACCTCCCCCACCTGCTGGTCCAGGCCGACCAGGTAGCTGTCCTGGGTCTCGCCGCGGAGCTGGGGGGCGGGCGTGTTCGACTGGGTGACGAGGGACCAGATGGACTGGGAGGTGGAGAACGCCAGGTTCTCGTTCTCCGGGGTGATGAGGAGCCGGTCGTACACGGCCCGGACCAGCGTATGGGTGACCGGCAGGGTGTAGGTGACCCCCAGGCGGGGCTGGAGCTGGTTCTGGGTGAAGTTCCGGCCCTTGTAGCTGTCGAAACGCAACCCCATGGCGAAAGCCCAGGGCCCGGTCCTCAGATCGTCCTGGACATAGGCCGAGGCCAGGGCGGGGGCGAAACCCTCGGCGAAGCGGAGGATGTGCCCCCCTCCGGCGGCGGTGTAGGGATAGAGGGGATCCGTGGGCCCGCTGACCTGGGAGGGGTCGGTGATGGCGAGGTTGAAGCGTTCGTGGAGGGGATAGCGGACGTACTGGAGCCCGGTCTTGAGGGAGTTGCCCCCGTTCCGCTGGGTGTAGGCCACCTCCGCGCCCTGGTTGTCCAGCCAGCGGTCGGACTGGACCCAGTAGGGCGTATCGGGGCCACCGTTGGTGAAGCCGGGCTGGAGGCCGCGGGTGGGATCCAGCCGGGCGGTGGCGCCGCGGTAGTAGAGGGTCGCGTCGAGGCTGCGGCTGTCGTCGAAGAGGTGGGTCCAGCCCACGCTCAGGTTGGCGTCGCTGTCGAAGACCCTCTGGTTCTGGCCCGCGGCCTGCTGGGAGGCGAGATTCACGACGTCGCGCCGGGTGGTCCCGCCGCTGGCGGAGAACCGCAGCATGTCGTTGGCCCCCAGCAGCCAGTCGAAGCGGCTCGACAGACGGCCGCTGCTGCCGTGGTTGTGGTAGTTCTCGAAATTGACGGGATCCAGGAACCGGTCGCTGGAGGAGGCCGATCCGTCGACGAAATAGCCGAAGGTCGCCGTCCCGCCCCGGACGCCCATGCCCAGTTCGCGGGTGTTGAACCGCGAGAGGCCCAGGGAGACCTCCCCCGCGAAGGGCCGGGCCATCCCCAGGCCGGACTTGCTGGTGATGTTGATCACCGCCGCGGGCTTGCCGCCGTACTCCGCGCTCACGCCCCCGGTGATGACCTCCATGCTCTCGACGTCCGAAGGATCGAGGGTATTGGAGAAGGTGGCCTGCACCTGGTCCGTGATGGGCACGCCGTCCACCACGTAGGTCACCTGACCGTGGCTTCCCCGGAAGTGGAAGCGCCCGTTCTCGTCCTGGATGAAACCCGGCGTCTGCAGCAGCACGCTCGCCATGGCCTGGCTCTCCAGGGCGGCCGGGATCTTCTGGATGGAGGACTGGTCGATGTCCAGGTGGGCGGCCGGCTGGACCTCCACCAGGGACACATGGTCCTGCACCACCACCGTCGCGGAGGGCGCGGCGGAGGCCATGTGCAGGTTCAGCTCCACGGGCAGCGGCGAATGCAGCGAGAGGTTCTGGCGCAGTTCCTGGAGGCCCGGAGCCTGCACCTCCAGGTGGTAATTGCTGAAGGGGACGTTGTAGAGCCTGAAGCGCCCCTTCCCGTCCGTGGCCGCGGTGGCCCGGAAGCCCGAGACGCGGTTCTCCAGCCTGACCTTGGCCTTTGGCACGGGGTGGCCCTGCTCGTCGAGCACCCGGCCCTCCAGGGAGCCCGAGGCCGGGGAAACCGCCAGGAGCGCCGGGCCGCAGGCCAGCACGCACAGGAACGCAGAACCACGAAAGATCCGCCGCATTGGGCCTCCTTCAGGCATCAACGTCGCAAACTTGCCCTCAGAGGTCAATGAAAATGTTTTTCATTAAGAATCCGGGGGCCACTAAACCGATTGGATCCATCCCCGAAGCCAAAGCATCCTACGCCCACGCGGGAGGCCTTTGACATGAAGCGGAAAAAGCTCTTGATCCTCGGCGGAGGCCTGTCCCTCCTCCTGGTCCTCGGCCTCAGCCTGTCCGGCATGCGCAACAAGGGCATCCCCGTACAGGTGGCGAAGGTCGGCCGGGAGGACATCCAGGCCAAGGTGAGTGCCAATGGCACCATCCAGGCCGTCACCAAGGCCGATATTTCCGCCAATGTCATGGGACAGGTGACCCGGGTGGCGGTCCACGAGGGGGATGTGGTCAAGAAGGGCCAGTTCCTCATGGAGATTGATCCGCGGAACGCCCAGGCCAACGCGGATGCCATGAGGGCGAACCTGGAGGCGGCCCGGTCGCAGCTGGATTCCGCCAACGCCGCCCTGACCCAGGCCCAGTCGGACTACCGTCGGGCCCAGGCCAACTGGAAGGCCGGCATCATCGCCCAGGCCGACTTCGAGAAGGCCCGCACCACCTTCGAGACGGCTCAGGCGGACCAGAAGACGGCCCAGCGGCGCATGGATCAGGCCAAGGCCAACCTCGTCCAGTCCGACGTGGGCCTGGGCTACTCCACCATCACCGCCCCCATGGACGGCGTGGTGACTGCACGTCGCATCGAGCCCGGAGAAACGGCCGTGCCCGGCATCCAGAACCAGCCCGGGACAGTGCTGCTCACCATCTCGGACATGAGCAAGGTCGAGGCGGAGATGGAGGTGGACGAGGCCTCCATCCCCACCGTGAAGCTGGGGCAGGAGGCTCAGGTGCACATTGACGCCTACCCCAACAAGGTCTTCCAGGGGCAGGTCACCGAAGTGGGCGGAAGCCCCATCACCAAGACCAGCACGAACGACGCCACCAAGTTCAAGGTGAAGGTCTGGATCAAGAACCCACCCGCCGACATCAAGCCCGGACTCTCCGCCGAGGCGGACATCTTCACCGGCAACCGCAGCCAGGTGGTGGCCGTCCCCTTCCAGGCTCTCGTCATGCAGGACGTCAAGCCCAAGCCCGGCCAGAGTCCCAAGCCAGGCTCCCCTCGGGAGGTGGAGGGGGTGTACCTCATCGAACATGGCAAGGCGAAGTTCACGCCGGTCCAGACCGGCCTCATGGGCGATCTCTCCGTGGAGGTGGTGTCCGGCCTGAAGGGCGGCGAGACCCTCATCACCGGTCCCAACCGGGCCCTGCGTGAGATGAAGGACGGGGAGGCGGTGCGGGCGGAGAAGGCCCCCGCGAAACCGGCTGCCTGACCATGGATCCCAGGGAACTCCTCCGCGTGGCCCTGAGGGCCATCCGGGCCCACACCCTCCGCAGCTTCCTCACGCTGCTGGGCGTCATCATCGGCGTGGCCACCATCGTGGCGGTGGTCGGTGTGATTTCCGGCCTGAACACCTACGTGAAGGACAAGATCATCGTCCTCTCGCCGGATGTCTACCTTGTCGAGAAGTTCGGCATCATCCGGAGCCGGCAGGAGTTCCTCCAGGCCATCAAGCGGCCACCCATCACCTGGGAGGAGTACGAGCGCCTCTCCAGCGGCATCCTCCAGCATGCCTCCCAGATTTCGGCAGCCGCGGGCAACACCATGCCTGTCAGCCGCGGCGAGCACCACCTCGACTCCATCAGCATCATCGGGGCGACCCCGAACTTCGCGGATCTCTTCCGGCTGGACATGGAGACCGGGCGATTCTTCACCGAGAACGAGAACCAGGCCTCGCAGCATGTCGCCGTCATCGGGGCGGATACCCGGGA
The DNA here is from genome assembly GCA_027451045.1 of Holophagaceae bacterium. GTDB lineage: Bacteria > Acidobacteriota > Holophagae > Holophagales > Holophagaceae > Geothrix. The sequence continues at coordinate 4,055 of DAIDKC010000075.1, forward strand.
GGAACTCTTCCCGCACCTGGATCCCATCGGGCGCACCCTCCTGATCCGCGGGATCCCCTTCACCGTCATCGGCCTGATGCCCAAGCAGGGCAAGAGCATCGGCTTCAACCAGGATGACCGCATCTACATCCCCCTCAACGTGTACCGCCAGGACTACATGGCCGCCAACGAGAGCCTGGAACTGCAGATCAAGGCCCGGGGCGGAGTGGCCGGGCTGGATGCCTCCATTGACGAAGTGCGGGCGATGTTCCGCGCCATGCGGCATACGAGCTTCAAGAGCCCGGATCCCTTCGGCATCATCACCCAGGACAGCCTCCAGCAGCTCTGGAAGACCATCAGCAGCGCGGCGTTCCTCCTGCTCATGCTGATCAGCAGCGTGAGCCTCGGGGTCGGCGGCATCGTGATCATGAACATCATGCTGGTGAGCGTGGTGGAGCGCACCCAGGAGATCGGCGTGCGCCTGGCCATCGGGGCGCGGAAGCGGGACATCCGCCGCCAGTTCCTGCTGGAGGCGGCCCTCCTCTCCGCCGCCGGGGGCGTCGTCGGCGTGGTCATCGGGGCCCTGGGCGCCTGGACGGTGCGCGCGGTGGCCGGGTTCCCGGCCCAGATCACCATTCCCATCGTGCTGACCGGCATCGGGCTCAGCACCCTCGTGGGCCTCGCGGCGGGCTTCCTGCCCGCCTACCGGGCCTCCAACCTCGTCGTCATTGACGCCATCCGGGCGGAGTAGGAGGGCCCATGTCGGATCGCGTCCGTCGCATCGGATTCCGGGGGATCGGCCCGGAGAACATCCGTTTTGCCCTCCGCGCTATGGTGTCCCAGAAGCTCCGCAGCTTCCTCACCCTGCTGGGCATCGTGGCCGGGGTGGCCACCGTCATCGCGATGGTGAGCTTCGTCGCCGGGTTCGACGCCGCGATCACCGACAGTTTCTCCGCCTTCGGCACCACCCTGGTCCAGTTCCAGAAGTACGACCCGCGTTTCGGCGGAGGACACCTGCCGCCGGAGCAGCGCCGCCGCCGGGACCTCACCATCGCCGACGCCGAAGCCCTGAAGCGCCTGGCCACCCTCGCCGCCGCGGTCTCCCAGGAGCGCTACCTGGGGGGTGCGGATGCCGCCAACCTCAGCATCAAATCCCGGGACGGCCACGAGGCCAACGGTCCCACGTTCGTCGGTACCAATCCGGACTACGCTCCGGCCAACAACAGCTTCATCCAGGACGGCCGGTTCTTCGTGGATGCGGACATCTCCCACGCCTCCCGAACCTGCGTGCTCGGGCCCCAGACCGCCGAGGCCCTCTTCGGGAAGCGGGATCCCATCGGGCACACGGTCCTCGTGAACGGGACCGCATTCTCCGTCATCGGGCTCCTGGAGAAGAAGGGCAGCTTCCTGGGCGGGGATGCCGACAACATCCTCATCATCCCCATCAGCACCTTCGACGAGATGTTCCCCCAGGTGAAGAACGGAGGCGGGGAAACCCTCTACATCGCGACCGTCCCCAAGGACCCCAAACGGATGTATGAGATGGAGGACCAGGAGGTGGCCATCCTCCGCGCCCGACGTGGCCTCCGGGCGGACCAGCCCAACGACTTTGCCATCTACACGAGCGAGGGCCAGCTCAAGACCTTCCGCCAGATCACCGGCGGCATCGCCGCCGCCATGATCCTGATCGCCGCCATTGCCCTCCTCGTGGGCGGCGTCGGAGTGATGAACATCATGCTGGTGAGTGTCACCGAGCGGACCCGCGAGATCGGCGTGCGCAAGGCCTTGGGAGCCACCCGACGGGACATCGCCTCCCAGTTCCTGGTGGAGGCCATCAGCCTCACGGGCGTGGGGGGCGCCGTGGGCATCGCCCTGGGCCTCGGCATCGCCATGCTGGTCCGCCTGGCCTTCGACTTCCCGGCCGCGGCGCCCCTCTGGAGCGTGGCCCTGGGCTTCGGCATGAGCACCGCCATCGGGCTCGTCTTCGGGCTTTGGCCCGCCCTCAAGGCAGCGAGCCAGGACCCCATCGAGGCCCTCCGCTACGAGTAGGCGGCCCCCGCCCCTTTGACCCAGCACCAGCCCCCCGGCCAGAATGGATCCACCCCCCGGAGCTTCCATGCGCGCCAGCCTTCTGATGGTTTGCCTCGCCGGCACCCTGCTCAGGGCCGACGGCCTGACGGACCTCAAGTCCGCCCTGGCCCGCCTGGGGGGCCAGGCCCCCATCAAGGCCATGGCCACCTACCAGTTCTGGAACAGCCAGGGCAAGCCCAGCAAGCCGGTCATCACCCAGGGGCAGGCCTCATGCTCTGTCGAGGAGGGGCCCCAGGGACTCCAGATGGCCTGGAGCCGCCCGCTGCTTCAGGCCGCGGCCCAGGAGGCCAGCGCCCGTGCCAGGAACCCTGAACAGAAGGCGCCCACCCGCAAGGCCATCGCGGGCCTCGAGCCCCTCGACCTGTGGGACTGCCTGAACGGGGCGGCAGCGCTGGGCCGCACCCTGGAGGGCGCCCAGGAACTGGACGAGAAGGCCACCGACTGGCAGGGGCAACCGGCGCGCTTGCTGGAATTCAAGCTGGCTCCGGGACTTTCCAGCCAGGACCGCAAGTATGTCAAGGACATGCAGGCCACGGCCAAGGTGTGGATCGGGCCCGACGGGACACCCCTGGCGGCCCAGACCGACATGCACATGAAGGGCCGGGCCCTGCTCGTCATCACCTTCGAGCAGCAGTCCCACGAGGACTACACCTTCGCCCGCGTCGGCCAGCGCCTGGTGGTGCTGCGACATAGCGAGTCCAGCAGCGGTTCCGGCGCGGGACAGCAGGGCGCCAGCAGGACCATCACCACGCTCCAGGTGCGGTGACGCCGACGCCCATCCGGGGCCTGTCTCAGCCCTGCACCACCGCCTTCACGTCGAAGGCTGGCGGGTGCTCCAGGTGCTTCTTCACGGCGCACTGGCTGGCGGAGCGCACGAGGGCCTCGTGGTACTTCTCGGGAAACGCAGGCGGCACCTGGATCTCCAGCTCCACCCGGCCGATCATCCCGGTCATCGGATCGGGGACCGCCCGCTGGACCACCCGGATGCCCTCCGTGGGCAGGCCGCGCTGGCGGCAGAAGCCCAGCACGTAGATGCCGGCGCAGGTCCCGAGGGAGGCCAGGAAGAGGGCGAAGGGGGTGGGCGCGGAGCCTTCGCCGCCGCCCTGGGGGGGCTGGTCCGTCATCACCGTGTAGGGGCCGAAGTGCGCATCCACCCGGGCGCCGCCGGGGAAGTCAATGATCATGTCCATGAGGCAGCTCCTTGGCACGCGGCATCCCATTGTCGCCAGGGGATCCGGGCTTGTGCCAGCCCGCAGGCCACTGGAAGGCGGGAACCCGCCGTGACAGAGGGTTCGCACCCGACAGGGGATCCAGTCACACTGTGAGCCATGGACGCCCAGGAATTCCGCCGCCTCGGATACCAGCTCGTGGACTGGATCGCGGACTACCGCGAGGGCCTCGAGCGGCTCCCGGTCATGAGCCCCGCGCAGCCCGGCGAGATCCGGTCCGCGTTCCCTGACCATCCGCCCCTCCAGGGCGGGCGCATGGCCCAGGCTCTGGCGGCCCTGGACCGGGACGTGCTGCCCGGCATCACCCACTGGAACCACCCCTCCTTCTTCGCCTACTTCCCGAGCAACACGAGCTACGCCTCGATCCTCGGCGATCTGGCTGCCTCGGGCCTGGGGGCCCAAGGCATGAGCTGGCAGACCAGCCCCGCGGCCACGGAGGTGGAGGAAGTGGTCATGGACTGGCTGCGCCAGATGGTGGGCCTCAGCCCCGCCTTCACGGGCGTCATCCACGACACCGCCAGCACCGCCACCTTCACCGCCCTGCTCTGCGCCCGGGAGAAGGTGTCGGGCTACGCCCAGAACACGGAAGGCCTCCAGAGCGGGGAAGCGCCGCTGGTGGTCTACGCCTCGGACCAGGGTCACAGCTCCATCGAGAAGGCGGCCCTGCTGGCGGGCTTCGGCCGCAGCTTCCTCCGCCTGATCCCCACCGACGACGTCCACGCGAGCCGGCTCGACCTCCTGCAGGCGGCCATCGAGAAGGACGTGGAGATCGGCCTGCGGCCCTGCGTGCTGGTGGCCGCCGTGGGCACCACGGGCACCACCGCCCTCGACCCGGTGGCGGCCCTGGCCGACCTCGCGGGGCAGTACGGGATGTGGCTCCACGTGGACGCCGCGCTGGCAGGCACGGCCATGGTCCTGCCCGAGTGCCGCTGGATGTGGGAGGGCGTCGAGCGGGCCGACAGCCTCGTCTTCAATCCCCACAAGTGGATGGGCGTGGGCTTCGACCTCAGCGCCTACTACGTCCGCGATCCCCAGCACCTCATCCGCGTGATGAGCACCAACCCCAGCTACCTGCGCACGGCCCAGGACGGCCAGGTGAGCAACTTCCGCGACTGGCACATCCAGCTGGGCCGCCGCTTCCGGGCGCTCAAGCTGTGGTTCTACCTCATGGACGTGGGCCTGGAGGGCCTCCAGGCCCGCCTGCGCCGCGACCTGGAGCACGCGCAGTGGCTGAAGGCCCAGGTGGACGCCGCCCCGGACTGGGAGTGCCTCGCCCCCGTGCCCCTTCAGACGGTGTGTCTCCGCCACGTGAAGCCCGGCCTCGACGAGGCGGCCCTCGCCGCCCACAACCTCGAGATCGCCCGCCGCGTGAACGAGGGCGGGAAGGCCTACCTGACGCCCTCGATGCTCAAGGGGAAGCAGATGCTCCGCGTCAGCATCGGCGCCGAGGGCACCGAGCGGCGGCATGTCGAGGCCCTGTGGGCGGCGCTGCGTTTGGCGGCGCAGGAAGGGTCCCCGAGCGATCTCCACCTTGGATGAAGGCCCCCACCTGGTCCCTTCCTGAGAGAGGGGCCGCCTCCTAACCCGGACTTCGGTTCGCTTTTGTGGTGGGATAGCCTCATGGACACCTCCGAACATCCTGCTCCAGCCCCTGGACTGGCCCTGGCCCATCAGGCCCGGGAAGCCGCCCTCACGCGCTGCCGGGAAGCCATGGAGGCCCAGCCCGCCCAGATGGCAGCCCATGGACCTCTGGTGGCCAAGCTGCGGGGCATGAACACGTCGGATCCGGCCCGGCTCAAGGCCTTGTCGAAGGATCTCACGCGCCTCCTGAACCCCTTGTCCTATGGCGCCAGACATCAGCTGGCCGTGGTGGGAGCAGCGGAGGGCCTGGCCCGTCTGGTGATCGGGCACCTCGAGACCTTCTCCCTTAGGGGCGAGCACACTTTCGAGGCCCTGCTCGTCTGCGCCCAGGATGAGCCCAAGCTGACCCTGTCCCGCCTGGATGGGCATCCCCTGGCCCCGGAACAGGTGAAGCTCGTGATGCTCATGGCCTGCTCCCAGCAGCCAGCCCTGGACTTCGAGGAATTCAAGAGGGTGGAGATCCTGGTCAACTCCGGCGACCGGGATGTGCCGCTGCCTGGGGATGTCGTGCGGCGCCATGATCAGCTCCGGGGCCTTCGAAGCCAGCACCTTCGTGGGCACCTGCTCGGACACCTGCCCAAGAGCCTGCGCGAAGAGGCCCCGCTATTCGAACTGGCAATCACCCTCCTGCTGGACCGGGATCCCTACGGCACCCTCGAGTACCTCCGCGAGGAGAACCAGCCCAATCCCCTGGAAGCGCTTGCCCTCGACACGCGCATGAGCCTCCTGGAACGGGTGGCTGCACGGGGCCTCGGCCTGGCCTCCAACTACCTCGGTCTCTTCGGCGTCACGGAGGATCCCGGTCTCCACCCTTTTCTCCAGCGGATCTTCCGCGCCGACCTGACAGCCGGATCCTCCGTCTTCGGGGCCTATGCCTTGGAGGGGGCCCCGAACTACCCCTTTGACCTCGGCCGGATCGAACCGGTACTGCCCCGTCGCATCACCCAAGCCGATGCCCAGGCCTATCTCGAAAAGGGGATGCCGGACACGGACACGCCCCGCACCTTCCGTCCTGCCGAAATCGAGAAGGCCATGGAGGTGATGCAGGACCGCCAGGCGCTGCGCTTCCAGGAAACCCTCAAGGCGGACCTCGGGCGACAGTGGAAGCACCAGTACCCCGAGGTCAAACGGGAAGTCATCTTCGGCGACCCAGACCTCAAGATCCGCAACATCCTCTACCTGGTGGCCCACGGAACCTTCATGGACACCCCGTATTTCGAACAGATCTTCTCCCTCATCCGCGAGCAGTTTCCGGAGGCCCGGCGGGATCCCCTCCATGGCGCCCGCCTGGCCAACCGGTATTTCTTCCTCGATCTGCTGGGCCTCAATCCGGGGCTTCTGTTTGCGGTGCCCCAGAAAGGCGCCAACCGGAAAGCCCTCATCGAAGCAGTCAGCGACTACCAGATCCGCGCCTTCCTCCATGCCGGCATGTCCATCCATCTCCGCGTGGGCGACCAGTTCTTCAAGGCCATGCCCATCGCATGGCCCATGCTGGTCAATCAGTACGACCACCCGGGCCAGGCCATGCAGGCCATCACCACCCTGCTGGAAGCCCTTGACATGCTCCTGACCCTGGCTGAATCCGTCGTACCGGGGCTGAGGGAATGGCTGAGTTCCCTGGTGGAGGCCCTGACCGAAGGAAGTGCCCTGGTGCCTGGTCCGGGCTCACGCAGCCCTGCAAAAACGCCTCTGCGGCTGCCCACCCGGGCCACCGTGGATCGGTACGGCGATCTTTTGCACAGCTACTGCCTGCAATTGATCCACGCCAACGCGGCGCGCCAGGGGAAGTCCAGCACCACCATCATCCAGAACCTCCGCATGCCCCGGAACCGCACCGACAAACTCTTCGCCATGCTCGAGGCCGAACGACGGCCATAGGGGGACGACGGGTCCGTGGGCCATCGAAAGCATCGGGCGGAATGACGCATGGATCGGCATCTCGAGGCTCCCCCTCGCCGCAGCCTGAGGCCTTAAGAGTGCCTAACAAAACCCCCACAAGGCCGCGCGAGGGCCGCCGGGCGAGCGAGGCGGGGAACGCGAGGGAGGCTCCGGCTCCACGAGCAACAGGCGAGTGGGAGGCACGCAAAGCGTGCCGTCAGACGGAGGGTGTGGCGGCATCGCCGTCCACCTGATGGGCCCTGCCCCGCAGGCCCTCCTGCTCGCAAGCTCGCAGAGGCGGAGCCTCCCCGCCGGGCCTCGCCCGGAGGGAGCAAGCCATGGGGGCGCCCCGCGGCGTCACGGCCCTTGAACGATGTCCCGCATCGCCCTGCGGGCCCTTCCCTCTCGGTATCGCCTCCGGCGATACGCGAGACATAATGAAATCTGCGGTGCATCCCACCTGGCATTCTCGCGGCTCCGTCGGGGTTTTGTTAGGCACTCTGAATACGTTCTCGCGCCAGGTGGACGGAGCGGATCCAGGCTGCTTGAACGCGAACCTGTACGGTCCGAGGACCCATTGCATCCCGACTCCCGCTCCGGCAGACTGTCCCCCACGATGCCCGTCCGCCGCCTCCAGACCCCGCGCCCTAGCCAGCCGCCCTCCGGTGCGCCGGCAGGAGAGGGACTGAGCTAGACCCAGGTCGAGCCCACCTCCACCCCCGATCGCACCCGCGGTCGGGGGTTCTCCCTTTTGGAGCCTCCATGTCCCACGACACTTGCCTCCCCGCCACGGCCCTCCTGGGTTTCGGCACCATGGGCCGCGCCCTGGCCACGGGCCTCCTGGCCCGGGGCCTGGCCACGCCGAAGACCCTCCGCGTGGGCGCCCGCCGGCCCGACGTCGCCCGCGCCCACGCGGAGCCCTTGGACCTTATGGCGCTGCACCCGGAGGAGGCCGCCTGCGGGGCAGAGGTGCTTGTCCTTGCCGTGAAGCCCCGGGATGTGGAGGGGCTGCTCCAACGGTTGAAGGGTTCCGGCGCCCTGGACCATCACCCCCTCGTGGTCTCCATCGCCGCGGGCGTTCGGACCGCCTCCCTGGCGGACCAGGCTCCCGGTTGCGCCCTCGTGCGGGCCATGCCCAACACCCCCTGCGCCATCGGCAAGGGCGTGACTGTGGTTTGCGCCGGCCCCGGCGCCGAAGCGGCCCACCTCGAGATTGCGAAACGGATCTTCGGCTGCCTGGGAGCGGTGATGGAGCTGGACGAGAAGCACATGGACACCGTCACGGGCCTGGGCGGCAGCGGCCCCGCCTTCATCTACCTCGTGCTGGAAGCCATGGCCGAGGGCGCGGTCATGCGCGGCATGCCCCGGGCCGTGGCCCTGGAACTGGCCGCCCATGTGGCCCTGGGCGCATCCGAGATGCTGCTGGCGACCGGCCGCCACCCCGCCTCCCTGCGGGACGATGTCACCACCCCCGCCGGCTGCACCATCGCGGGGCTGCTGGCCCTCGAGGATGGCCGCATCCGGTCGGTGCTTGCCCGGGGCGTGGAGACCGCCGCCAAGGTGGCGGGGGACCTGGCCTCCTAGCGGTTCCATTGATGAGCGGGAGGTAACTTCCAGCTCTTGACGGAATGGCAATCAATTCCGGACATGAGCGCGAAATTGAATTTGATGTTAATATCACTTATTGCAATAATTGCTAAACAATTTAACAGCAAGACTACCCCCCGATCAAAAGCCAGTTCGTCAGACCTGATGCCTTTCATGTTGCCATTGTCAGTTTCCTGGAGGCCGGCTGCCGGACGACTGCTATCCTGCTGGAAAGGCGTGTCGTCCCTGCGTTTCCGCAGGGACGGCCTTTTCGTATCGGCCCACCACGCTCCACCCGCCCTGGAGGTTCCGTGTCCACCCCGCTGCTCTCGTCCGAGACGCCTGCCTTTGCCGTACCTGAAGGGAACCTGGTCCCCGCCAGCGACCACCTGAGCCGGATGGCGCCCATCCCGCCCTCCCGGATGTTCCTCATCAACAAGTCGCTGAAGGTGTTCCAGCAGAAGCAGCCCGGCGTGCCGGTCTTCGATGCCAGCCAGGGCGACGGCGGCGCCTCGCTGCCGGGCGTGCCCGAGGCGCTCCTGGACCGCGCCTTCGCGCTTCAGAAGCAGCACGGCACCGCCTACGACATGCCTTTCGGCACCGAGGCCTACCGCAAGGCCGTGGCCGAAACCTACTGGAAGCTGGATCCCGCCACGGGTTGGGGCCCCGGCAACGTCATCGGGACCCAGGGCGGGCGCGACGGCCTCCAGAAGGCCTACCAGGCCATGCTGGCCCTGGGCCACGGCCGCCAGGGCGATGTGGTCGTCGTGAGCCGCGTGCCCTGGATTAGCTACAACTGGGGCCCCTACGGCGTGGGCGCCAACGTGATGTGGGCGCCGGGCCGGGCCGAGGAAGGCTGGGCCTACTCCGAGGACGGCCTCCGCGCCTGCGTGGCGGAAGCTACCCGGCACGGCCGCAAGGTCGCGGGCCTCGTCATCACCAGCCCGGACAACCCCACGGGCCAGACCCTCACGCTCCAGCGCCAGATCGAGCTGGCGAAGGCCGCGCTGGAGGCCGGTGTGGCCTTCGTCCTCTTCGACTGGATGTACCACGTCGTGAGCGACCACGAGCCCTACGACGTGAACGCTCTGCTGAAGGCCTTCGAGCCCGCCCAGCGTGAGCGGCTGATGGTGCTGGACGGCATCACCAAGAGCCTCGGCGGCTCCAACATCCGCAACTGCCACCTGCTGGCGGCCGAGTCCGTGGTGAAGGTGATCGTGGCCCAGGCCTCGCACGCCGTGATCCCCTCCTTCTTCAGCCTGGCCGTGGCCATGGCCGCCTACGAGAAGGGCATCAAGGAGGCCGCGGCGCCCATCGTGGGACCCACCCATGCCAGCCGAGCCTGGCTGCGCGGGTTCCTCAAGGAGAAGGGCCTCCGGCACATCCTGGGCCAGGGCTACTACGCCTTCCTCCACGTGGGCGACGCCCTCAAGGCCAAGGGCTGGGCCGATTCCGAGCCCCTGGGCCAGCACCTCGCCGAGGAGGTGGGCGTGGCCGTGGTGCCCGGCGCCTTCTTCAGTCCCTACGGCGCCGAGTGGATCCGCTTCTCCTATGCCACGCCCGTCGAGCGCACCCGAGGCGCCGCGACCCGCCTGGTCGAGGCCCTGCAGGCTCTGGAGGCCTAGTGTTCGACCTGAACGCCTTCGTCGAGAAGTTCACCCTGGCGCGCCAGACGGCGATGGAGACCCGGCCTTCGGGCGGGCTCTGCGGCCTGGAGCTGGAGTGGAACCTCATGGACTCGCGGTTCCGCCCGCTGCTGACGGTGGGCACGGGGCCGGACCGCATGTCCTTCGTGGACCACCTGCGCTCGAAGGTGCTCCCCCCCTGGACGGAGCCCTACCACCAGCTGGAGGTCTTCCACTGGATGATCGAGTGGGTGACCCGGCCCTACCACACGCCTAAGGGCGCGATCTACGAAGGCCGCCTCCTGGAGGCGGAACTCATCAACGCCCTGGCCAAGGACGGACGGACCTTCGGAGAGCCGTTGTACTACTGGCACGGGAACCTGCTCGTCCTGCCGGAGATAGGCCCCGACTGCGTGCCCGAGTCCTGGCACCTGGCCAAGCGCCGCTACCTCCAGCGGTGCGTGGAGCTCTACGGCACCGAGCTGGCCACGGCGGGCACCCACTCCAACTTGAGCCTGCCCGAGCCCATGCTGGCCTGGGACTTCATGCACCTGCCTGCCCAGGAGCGCGGGAACCGTCACCTGGACGACTACAAGAACCAGGTCTACATCACGGGCACGCGGCTCATGCGGGCCTTCGCGGCCCTCTTCATCGCCACCAGCGCCAGCACCCCCATGCAGGCCTCCACGGAGGATGGCAAGCCCGTCGTGCGCCTCACGCCCTTCGAATCGGTGCGGAACCTCACCTTCCCGAACCCGCCCGCCCTGGACGTGCCGGACCTCAACCGCAGCCACTCGGACTACCTGCGCCTGTCCTACGACCTGGTGCGCCGCGGCGTGCGCTTCGGCAACAACAACTGGATCCCCGTGCGCGCCCGGTCGCAGGCGGAGCCGGTGGAGCGCCTCATCCAGGTCACGAGCGACCAGCTCCACGAGATCTACGCCCGGGGTCTCTTCGCCGCCGGGAAGCAGCCCGACATCGAGGACATGGCCGCCCAGATCGAGCGGCAGAACCTCTTCGCCCGCATTGACCTGCCCATGGCCCGGGTGGAGGTCCGCACGGACGACCCCGGCCACGATTTGGCCCTCGACGTGGCCAACCTCACGCTGAAGCACCTGCTGCTCCTGCGCTTCTACGGGGATCCCGACTTCGCCCGGGGCTTCCGCTACGACGCCGAGGACATCACCCGCGCCCGCCGCAACGAGACCCTGGCGGCGAAGGAAGGCCTCCGCGCCGTCATCGAGGATCCCCTCACGGCCAAGCCCGTGGCCATGCGCGCCTTCCTGGGCTGGACTCTGGACCAGCTCCGCCCCCTCGCCGAGGCCCTGGACCTGTGGGAGGATCTCGGCCCCCTCACCGAGATGGCTGCCGGTACCCCCAGCACCGCCGAGCGCATGCGCGAGCGGCTGCATGCCGACCTCAAGGGCTCGGACCTCGTCCCGCCCGAGCTGCTGGCACGGCTGGCGGAGGAGCGCCAGGCCCGTGTCGCAGCGGAAGTGGAAGCCCTCACCGGCCACCTCGCGGTGCTGGGCGCCGAGGAGGACAAGCTGCAGGACTTCCTGGAGCGGGCCCGCGACGAAGTCTCCATGGATGCCCGTGCCCCCATCCGCTTCCAGCCTCGCCCCGAAAAGCTGGTGGAGGCGGCCTATCCCGACAAGGCCTCGGAGATCCTCGCCCTTGCGCAGCGCCTGATCCGGATTCCCTCCGTCACGGCCTGCCCGGAGGAGCGCGTGGGGGAGGTGCACCGCGCCGCCACCTTCATCCACGACTACCTGCGCAACCACGGCGTCCCGGTTCGCGTCTTCGACGGGGGCACCTTCCCCGCCCTGCTGGCCCACTTTCCTGGTCATGAGCAGGCCAAGGCCATGCTCTGCGGCCACTTCGACGTGGTGGCGCCCGAGCCGGACGACAGCCAGTTCGAGCCGAAGATCGAGGGCGACTACCTCTGGGGCCGCGGCGCCGCGGACATGAAGACCGTGCTGGCCACCTACCTCGTGTGGATGAAGGACACCCTCAGGAAGGGCGCCCCCTACCCGCCCGTGAACCTGCTGATGGTGGGCAACGAGGAGAACGGCGAGCTGGAACCCATGGGCACGCCCCATGTTCTCGCCCGGATGAAGACGGAATCGGGCTACGCACCGGCGTTCTTCGTGGCCGGGGAACGCACCGGCGAGAAGGGCACGGAGCTCTGGGGCGAGGTCTGCATCCAGAACCGCGGCGTGCTGCGCTTCGAGCTGGTGGCCACAGGCACCCGCGGCCACAGCGGACTCGCGGGCGGAAGCGACCTCACGGAGCGTCTGCTCTCGGCCCGCGAGGCCCTGCGTGAGCTGTTCCCGAAGCACCTGACGCTCAAGGCCGAGGACGGCTGGCAGTCCCTCGCCCGCTTCGCCTACATCCAGGTGGGCACGCCTGGCGTCTACAACATCACGCCGGACCGCGGCAGCCTGGGCGTGGAGATCCGCCCCATCCCCCAGGACGATGTCTCCAGGCTCCGCACCGACATCGAGGCCCTAGCCGCCGAGCGGGGCCTGGAGCTGGTGCCTGCAGCCTGGGAGCCCGGCGTGGCCTGCAACTCCGAGAACCCCTGTCTGAAGGCGCTCCTCGCGGGCATTGCAGCCGCGGGAGGTGAGGCGCCCCTCGGCCGCAAGGGCGCGGGCACTTCCGCCCGGTTCGCACCCGGCGGCCAGGCCGTCGTCTGGGGCCAGAGCGGCATCGGCCCCCACGCCAAGGGCGAGCGCCACTTCATCCCCAGCATCGAGCCCTACTACCGGGCGCTGGACGGATTCGGACAGGTGTTGTCGCGCTGACGCTAGCGCAGCTCAGCCGATTCCCAGGGCCATCCCCAGGCGCACCAGGCGCGCCGCACGCCGGGCGGCGGCCTCCAGCAGCGGGGCCGCATCGGCCATGCAGGCCGCGAGGTCCATGGGGCCCGGAGGCACCGACGCCAGGGCCGTCACGCCGAAAGCCAGGAGGCCCTCCGAGCCTTCGCCCAGGCCTCCGCTCAGGCAGACCACGGGGATCCGACGTCGGCGCGCCGCCGCAGCCACGCCGAGAGGCGCCTTGCCCAGGGAGGTCTGGGCATCCGTGCGACCCTCACCGGTCACGACCAGGTCCACGCCCTGAAGCCTCGCCTCGAAGGCTGCCGCCTCCAGGAGGACCTCCACCCCGGGGCGGATCATGGCCGGAGTGAACCAGAGCAGGGCTGCCCCGAGCCCCCCCGCCGCGCCGGCTCCGGGATGTGTCGCGACGTCGCGGCCGGTGTCCCGGGAGACGATCCGGGCGAGGTTCCCGAGGGCGGCGTCCAGTTCCGGGAGGTCCTCCGGGGCGAGGCCCTTCTGGGGACCGAACACGGCCGTGGCACCCCGCGGCCCGCAGAGGGGGCTGTCCACATCCGAGGCCACGAGGATCTCCGCCTCCCGCAGGCGCGGGTCCAGCCCGCTGGTCTCCACCCGCGCCAGCCGGGCCAGGGGGACGCCACCCTCGGGCACGGCCCGCCCCTCCGCATCCAGGAAGCGCACCCCCAGGGCCCGGGCGCACCCCGCGCCTCCGTCGTTGGCACCGGTTCCACCCAGGCCCAGGAGGATGCGTCGGAATCCGGCGTCGAGGGCCGCCTTCACCAGTTCTCCCGTCCCGAAGGTGCTCGCCATCCGCGGATCCCGCCGCGCCTCCGGCACCAGGCCCAGTCCTGAGGCCGCCGCGGCCTCGATCACGGCGGTGCGGCCGTCACCCAGGACGCCCCACACCGCCTCGACGGGATCGCCCAGGGGCCCGCGCACCCGGGCGCGGCGAGGCGTCCCCCCCGTGGCCGCCAGCATCGCCGCCACCGTGCCTTCGCCCCCGTCAGCCACGGGGATCTCCAGGATCTCCGCCTCCGGGAAGACCGACCGGAGGCCCCGGGCCATGGCGCCGGCGGCTTCGGCCGCCGTCAGGCTGCCCTTGAAGGAATCCGGAGCGACGAGGACGCGCATGCCGCCATCATAGGCTGGAGGCTCACGGCTCCAGGGTGATGTCGCCCGCCCAGGTCGAGAGGCGCAGGGCATAGCTCCCGGGCCCCCGGCGCTCGAAGCTCCGGAACAGCCCGCTCCGCTCCCCTTCGAAGGGCCGGGCGTGGATATCCCCCGCCCAGACGGAGGCATGCACCCGCCCGTACTGCTCGGGATGAGGGACAGCCACCCGGAGATCTCCGGCCCGGATGGCGATGTCCTTGCTCCCCTCGATCGGGCCGACGCTCAGATCCCCGGCGGTGAGGCGCACCCTCAGGTCGCAGCGGACCGGGACTTCGATCCGGGCGTGGAAGTGCTGGTGGGGCGTCCCCTCGACCACCAGCCGCGCGTCGCTGGCGGTCCCCTGGATCCAGGCCTTGGCGCGGCCCTCCTCGTCCCCGGTCCAGCTCACGAGGACGCGGTTCTCCGTGCCGGGGACGAGGTCGTAGTCCCCCGCTTCCAGGGAGAGGGAGAGGTGCCCCCCCGGGTTGAAGGCCATCTGGGCCCTGGGTGCGGGCGCCTGGGCCAGCAGGAGCCCGCTCGTGAAGGCGAAGGCGGCGAGACGGAACACAGGGCTCATGGCGGACTCCATGTTCCCGTCTACGGCGTCCGCCGTCCGGCGTTTACCGCCGGGACGGCGCCAGCATCCGGCCGAAGAAGCGGCTCTTCACCTGATCGGAGGCCAGGGCCTGCTTGAGGGGAGGCAGCTTCAGCACCGCCCCCAGGATCGCCGCCGCGGCGCGGTGTCCGTAGGTGGACTGGCCGTCCACCAGCAGTTCCGCGAAGGTCCCGCGCTCGATGGCCATCATCACGGCGCGGTGGGCGGTGTTGGCCGGGGTGAGCACCCGCCGGCCACGGCGGCGAAGGCGGATGCGCTGACGCGGGCAGGCACGCACGCACACGCCGCAGCCGAGGCAGCGTTCCGGCTCCAGCCGGGCTTGCTTCGCGGACGGCCGCTTCGGATCGTGGGCCGACACTAGGCCCAGGGCATCCACGGGACAGGCGCGCACGCACTTGCCGCAGCCGTCGCAGTCCCCGCCCACCTCCGGCAGCCACTCGGAGGTATGCACGGGCCTTAGGAAGGCGTACTTCCGGGCCACCACCAGGGCCTCGCAGCAGCAGCCGCAGCAGTTGCAGATGAAGCCCACGTCCTCCCGCACGTTCTCGCCGAACTGCACCAGGCCGCGATCCCGGGCCTGGGCCAGGAGATCCAGGCCCTCCGCCACGTCCACCCTCCGGGCATGGCCATGCCGCGTGAGCGAATCGGCGGCGGTGCCGAAGGTCATGCAGATCTCCATCGGCGCGTCGCAGGCCCGGCCCAGGTGGGCCATCTTGCGCCGGCAGTAGCAGTCGGAGACGCCCATCACCCGGGCGCTGCGGACGACCTCGCTGGCCCGCTCGTAGTCCAGCACCTCCACCGTATCCAGGCCAGGCAGGGCCGTCTCATCCGCGAAGACCCGGCCCAGCTGCGTCTCACCCTGGAGCACCAGGGCCCGCATGAAGTCCTCCTCCACGTTGAGGTACTGGTGGAAGAGTTCAGCAAGGGCGTGCTGGTCCACGTCGCCCCGCACGCGCATCAGCGAGAACTCGAAGAAGCCCGCCATGGGGGGCGGCAGGGCGTAGCGCGTCTCGCCGCCCTTCACCACGTCCAGGATCATGGCGCGGTCCGCCAGGCCGTCGAGCACCTTGCGCGCCTCGGCCTCCGGCAGCTTCCAGATGGCGGCGGCCCGGGCAGCGGTGAAGGGCCGGATGGGCACCTGGGCCAGGAGGCCCGCCTCCCGCTCGCTGACCAGGAGCTTGAGGATCTGGAACAGCCGCTCGGTGGGCGGCGCTCCCTGGGGGAAGCGGTTCAGCCGGGCCGCGAACCGGGCATAGGCGCCATCGCCGGGCTTCAGGATCCGCTGGACCATGGGGGCCTCCCCCGGCAGGATAGCCGCGCCGTGCGATGATGCCCCCATGGATGCGCCCCTCTCCGTCAAGCGCCTGCTGGAGCAGGTCAAGGCCCGGATCGAGCCCCCCTTTGCCGCGGTGTGCGTCGTGGGCGAGGTGTCGAACTTCAAACCGTCGGGTCGCCATTGGTACTTCACCCTCAAGGAGGAGGGCGCTGCCCTCCAGTGCGCCGTATGGGCCGGCCAGCAGCGGTTCCTGGCCCACGTGCCCGCCAACGGGCAGCGCGTGGTGCTCAAAGGGAGCCTCGATCTCTACGTGGCCGGCGGCAGCCTCAAGCTGATCGTCACTCACTGCGAGCCGGCAGGCCAGGGCGACCTCCAGGCGCGGCTGCGGCAGCTGGAGGCCGAACTTCGGGCCGCGGGGCTCTTCGACCGCCCGAAGCGCGCCCTGCCCCGGTTCCCGAGGAAGCTCGGTGTGGTGGCGGCCCTGGGCGGCGCGGCCCTGCGCGACGTGCTGGAGGTGACGGCGCGCCGCGCACCGGGCATTGACCTCCTCATCGTCCCGGCCGCGGCCCAGGGCGAGCGCTGCGTGCCGGAGACGCTGCTGGCCCTCCAGGAGATCCAGGATCCCTTCTGGGGCTGCGAGGCCGTGCTGCTGGTGCGGGGCGGCGGCAGCCTGGAGGATCTCTGGGGCTTCAACGACCCCGCGCTGGTCCGGGCCGTGGCCGACTGCCGCCTCCCCGTGGTGACGGGCGTGGGCCACGAGATTGACACGACGCTGGTGGATCTCGCGGCGGACCGCCGGGCCGCCACGCCGAGCCAGGCAGCGGAGCTCGCCACCCCCGACCGGGCGGCCCTGGCCGCGGAGCTGCGCCGGCACACCGAGGCCCTGGCCGCGAAGCTGGGCTGGCGTCTGCGGAACTCCGAGACCCGCCTCAACCTCTCCACGGACCGCGGCCTGGAGCGCCTGGATCCCCTGGCGGGCCCCCGGGGGCGCCTCGCTGCCCTGGGCCACCGCCTGGACCTGGCCCATCCCGGGACCCGCCTGGACCGAGGCGCCGCGCGGCTGGCGCTCCTGCGCCAGCGGCTCGCCCATGCCGGAAGACAGGCCAGCGGCGAGGTGGACCGCCTCCGGGTGCGGGAAGCCCAGCGGCGGCTGGCGCCGGCCATGAGCCAGCTCCTCCAGCGCGGCCACCACCGGATGGCGGTGCTGGCTGAGCGGCTGAAGGGCCTGGACCCGGCGGCCCCGCTCGACCGTGGCTTCGTCCTGGCCCGGGATGCCCGGGGGTTTCCGATCACGTCATCCGCCCGGGTGGAGGCGGGACAGGCCCTCCACCTGGCCTGGCGCGACGGCGCCTGGACCGCCACGGCCCAGGCGCCCGACGAGCCTCGAACCTAGAGGCCGACTGGCCCCGCGGGGTCAGAACCGCAGCGAGGCCCCGACCTGTACCCGCCGGCCCGGCATCAGGTAGTACTGGGCATCGCCCATTTCGCTCTCCGCCACGGGATCCCGCCGATCAGACAGGTTCTGTCCTGTCAACCGCATCGTCCAGCGGTCGAACCGGTAGCCGAAACTGGCGTCGCAGGTGGCGTAGCCGCCATAGGGGACCCGGTTCCGCTGGTCGAGGAAGACGCTGCCGGTGTAGCGGGCCACGAGGGAGGCGGTGAACCCCTGGGGGGGCGTGTAGATGAGGCCCAGGGAGCCGAGGTGGTAGGGCGTCATCTCCACGCGCTTCCCGGCGAGCTGAGTGGGCGTCCCGTCGAAGGACTTCACGTAGTCCCGGAATCGGCTGTCGTGGTAGCTGTAGGTCCCGCGCAGGACGAGATCGCCCTGGATCTGCCAGTCCGCGGTGGCCTCCACCCCCTGGAAGCGCTGCTTCCCGCCGTTCACCAGCACGGGCAGGCCCCCCAGGCTCTGGGACATCACCAGATTGTCGAAGTCCAGCAGGAAGGCGCTCACCTCGAGCCCCAGACGGCCGCCCGCGAGGCGGGACTTGGTGCCCAGATCCCAGTTCCGGGCCGTCTCCGGCGCGAGGATGCCGGGGGTGCTGTCCAGGCCGAAATCAATGGCGCTGGGCTTGTACGCCGTCCGGTAGCTGGCGAAGAGGTTCACGCGGTCCACCCCGGATTCCCAGGCGGTCCAGGTGGCGCCGAGGCTTCCCGTGAGGCGGTTGACGATCCGCTGGTCCTGCCCACCCACGTAGCCTGCGGCGAGGTTCCCGAAGTCCAGGGTGTAGGCCCTGCGGGACTCGTCCGTGCGGTTCATCCGCAGGCCGCCCTCCAGGATCCACCGCTCGGCCGGGTGCCACTCCGCGAAGCCGTACAGACCGGAGAAGTCCCGGTGGTCGTCCACGCGGATATCCGCGGCTGGGGGCAGCGCGTCGCTCCCCGGCGGGTTGCTGCCATCCAGGTTCACCGTGTAGTCGAAGTCGCCGCCGCGGCCGATCCCCATGCCGTGCAGGTGATCCAGGCCCGCCACGACCTTGAGGTCCGGCAGGTTCGTCCAGGTGAGGTGGGTGTCGAAGTAGAGATCCGTGGTGTCAATCCGCTCCCGGTAGCCGTGGGCATTGGGGCTGGTGGGGGCGATGTCCACCAGGAAGCCGCGGAACACGTCCTGGCGGGAGCGCGACGTCGAGAGGATCGTGGACCAGACCGCCGATCCCGCATCCTGGTCCCAGCCCAGGGTGAAGGTGGCCCGGCGGGTGTTGAGGTAGGCGCCGGCGGGATTCTGGTTGGAATCCACGGGCACGTCCGGGCTGAACACCGCCCCCACGCGGGGTCTCGGGCTGGCGGGGTCCTGGTCCACCGACGCCGCATCCAGGTCGAAGCGCAGGGTTCCGGCGGCCAGCTCGGCCTGGTTGCGCCAGAGCACGTGCCCCCGCTTGAAGCTGGTGCGGGGGTCGTCGTACCCCTGCTTGGCCCCGTCCACGGTGAGGCTGGAGTCCACATGGGACCAGCGAGGGAGGCGCAGGGTGACCGCCGCCGATCCGCTGCTGTGGTTCCCGGCGGCGAGCTGGGCGGAGCCCTGGGTGTCGGCGGGTTTCTTGTGGATCACCTGGATGACGCCCACGAACGAGGTGGCGCCGTACATCACCGGGGCCGCCCCGCGCTGGATCTCGATGCGCTCCACGTTCTGCAGGTCCAGGGTGGGGAGGTCGGGATTGAAGGCGCCGCCCCAGGGCACTCCGTCCACCACCAGGAGGAAGGCGTCGAACTCCTTGAGCCCCATGAACTCGGGGATGCTGGAGGCCGGCCCCGCATCCCCGCCGGGGGCGATGTTCACGCCCGCCACCAGGGCCAGGGCCCCCTGGAGATCCGTGATCCCGCGGTCCCTCAGCTCCTGCCCCGTGACGACCGTGACGGAGGCGGGCACGCGGATCGGGTCCTCCGGGAAGCGGGTCGCCGTCACCTCCACGGTGGCGCTCGCGGGGGGAGGCGTGCTCTGGCCCCGCAGGAGGATGCCACCCGCCAGCAGGCAAGGGATCAGGGGCACGGCGGGCTTCATGGTTCCTCCGGGGCAGCCCAGAAGAACATGAATACAACCTTACATCAAGATGAACGACCCATCAGGAACGCGGCAGATCCAGGGTGACCCGGGTGCCCCGGCCCAGGGTGCTGCGCAGGTCCATCCCGCCGCCGAGCATGGCCGCGATCCGCGAGACGATGGCCAGTCCGAGGCCCAGACCGGGGCCCGAGCCGGGGGGGCGGACGAAGGGCTGCCCCAGCCTTGGGATCCATTCGGGGGGAATGCCTTCGCCCGTGTCCTCCACCCAGAGCAGGACCCCGCGGCCGCCCTGCTCCGCACCCAGGCGCACGCATCCCCCCGAGGGCGTGTGCCGGAGGGCGTTGGCCACCAGGTTGTGCAGGGCCCGGGTCAGCAGGAGGGCGTCGCTCGGGAGGGTCAGGGGCGCGGCCGCCAGCCGGAGGGAGACGCCCGCCTCCTCGGAGGCGGGTTCGAAGAAGGCCCGGACCTCCTCGAGCAGGGCATCCAGCGCCACCGGTTCCAGGCGGATGGCCCCTGCCTCCGCCTCGGCCCGGGCCAGGAAGAGGATCTGGGCGATGAGGGCCGCCATGCGGTCGCAATCCTCCAGGAGGGCCCCCAGCACGGCGCGGCGGGGCTCCGGACAGTCCGGGCCGAGGGCCAGGTTCTCGAGGGTGCTGCGCAGGTTCTGCAGCGGAGTGCGAAGCTCGTGGGCCAGCTCGGCCCCCAGCTGCCCGGTGCGCTCGAAGGCACCCTGGAGCCTCGCCAGCGCGCCGTTCAGGGTCGCCACCAGCTCCTGGAGCTCCTCCGGGAAGCGCTCGGCGGCGAGGCGGGCCTCCAGGTGGCGGTCGTCAATCGCCCCGGCTTCCTGGATGATCCGGTCGAGGGGCGCCAGCCCCCAGGCGGCCACCAGCCGGGCCATCAGGGCGGCCGCAAGAGCCGCGAGGCCGACAGCCAGGGCCAGGGTCCGCCGGAACCGCGCCACCAGGGCATGCTCGTGGCTGCGATCCATGGCCAGCACCAGCGTCCCCGCCTCGCCGGCGGGCCCGTGCCAGGCCCGCGCCAGCAGGGTGAAGGTCCGCCCGTCCGCCGTGGTGGCCTCCCGGGGGGGATCGCCGATCCGCGGCCGAGGCAGGGGCGGGAGGTCCGTCATGCCGGGGCTCTCCTCCACCAGGCGCCCTCCGGCGTCCTCCACCCGCCACTCGGCCTTCTCCAGCTGGGGCCGGTCCCCCTGGGTGAAGGCCGGCGGGCCGGCGGCGAGTCGGCGGACCATGGCGCCCGCCTGGTCGCTGAGGACCTGCGCGTCCTCAGCCTCCAGGGAGCCGTGGAGGGCCCGGTCCATGAAGAGGGCCATGGCCGCGGCCAGCAGCAGGGCCGAAAGCGCGAAGCCCGCCTGGAGCTTGCGGAGGATGCTGCCGCTACCCCTGGCCACGGGGTTCCAGCAGCAGCCCCACGCCCCGCAGGGTGTGGATCAGCTTCACCGGGAAGGGATCATCCACCTTCCGGCGGAGCCTCAGGATCTGGACATCCACCGCGTTGGCGTCCACGGCGCCCTCCAGCCCCCAGACGGCCTTGACGAGCTGGCTGCGGGGCACGACCCGCCCTGCGTTCTCCAGCAGCAGCACCATGAGGGCGTACTCCTTGGGCGTCAGGTCCACCCGCCGGCCGCCCCTGGAGATGCTCCGCCGGGACGGATCCCACACCAGGTCCCCCACCTGTACCGGCGCGGCCGGCCCCGGCTGGGCCCGGCGGGCGATGCTCCGGATCCGGGCCACCACCTCCAGGATGCTGTAGGGCTTGGCCAGATAGTCGTCCGCGCCGGCCGCCAGGCCCCGCAGGCGATCCTCCAGATCGCCCTTGGCCGACAGGATGATGACCGGCACCCGGTGGCCCAGGTCCCGGAGGGCCCTCAGGAGCTCCAGCCCCGAGGCGCCGCCCGGCAGCATGATGTCCACCACCAGGACCTCGAACACCCCGCTCCGGGCGAGGGGCATCGCCTCCTCCGCCGAGGGCGCCACCACCGCCTCGAACCCGGCGGCGACGAGGCCGGCCCTCAGCTCGTCGGCGGTCCGCGCCTCGTCCTCGACGATCAGGATGCGCATGGGATCCGGACCACCAGGGCGTCCTGCTCCTCCCGCAGGTCCATCCCGAGACGGCCGGACATGGCCCGCAGCCAGAGGGAGGCGAGGGTGGCGGGGGCGTCGTCGGGCGGCTCGGGCCGGAGCGCAGGCGGGATCGGCGGAGCGCCCACCCAGCGGAGGAGGCGCCCCCCGTCCTCCACCGCGGCCTGGATCCGCAAGGTGCCCGGGGCGATCCACGGCAGCAGCTGGCGGCTGAAGGCGGCGGCCCAGTCCTGGAAGAGGGGCGCGGGCCATGGGACCGACGCCCCCTCCTCCGGGCAGGCCACTTCCACCGGGCAGGAGAAGAGCACCGACAGGGGTTCCAGGCGGCGCAGGAGGCCCTGGCGCCACTCCGGCCAGGCGAGAACGCCGGGGTCCGGCAGGCGATCCAGGGCGAGGGCCCGCGACATGGCCACCACGTTCCGGCCCTCCGCCAGGGTGGCCTCCAGGCGGAGGCGGTTCCGGGCACTGAGGGGCTGGTCCGGGTCGCTCAGGTCCAGTACCCCCTGGAAGCCCGCCAGCAGATTGTTCACGTCATGGAGGACAGTCCGCCAGAGGCGTTCAGACCCGGCCTGGGGATCTGCGATCATCGTGGGTTCCTCCGCACTGGCAAGGGCACCGCCAGTTAAGTTAACTTGAAGCCGATCTCTGCCGAAGCGTCTCACATCCGAAGGCCTCCCCCATGCAACAAACCACCAAGCGGCTGGGTGAACTGCTCGTCGAGGCGGGCCTGATCACCCCGGCCCAGCTGCAGAGTGCCATCACGCACCAGAAGATCGCCCGCGGCCGCATCGGAAGCAACCTCGTGGCGCTCGGCTACATCACCGAGGAAGTGCTGATGGACTTCCTCAGCCACCAGACCGGCGTGCCCCAGATGGACGTGCGGGCCCTGGACGTGCCGCCGGCCCTCCTCAAGCTGATCCCCCAACGCCTTGCGGAACAGTTCACCATCCTGCCGGTGGCCATCAAGGAGCCGAAGTCCCTGGTCCTGGCCATGTCCGATCCTTCGGACCTGAACGCCATTGACAGCGCCCGCTTCGCCTCGGGACTCACCATCGAGCCCGTGGTGGCCTCCCACAGCGCGCTCCGGAAGGCCATCGCGGACCTCTACCGAACCCTGCCGTCGCAGGCCCCCGCCTCGGCCGTCACCATCGAGCTCGGGGGCGATCCCCCCGAGGACGGCCTGCCCGTGCCTTTCCAGATCGAGCCCCTCCCCGTGCCCATCCCGGCGCAGGCGCCCGCGCCTTCCGCCCCGGCGCCCCCCCTGTTCCCGCCGGACCCCCT